>CAYHRZ010000094.1:0-13158 GCA_964359125.1 uncultured Klebsiella sp.
TGGAAGAGAGCGAGTACAACTTCGCGAAGGACCGCGAGATGGTCGAGGTGAACCTGCTCGGCGCCATGGCGTGGCTCAACCCGGTTGCCGCCTACATGGAGGCGCGGCGCGCGGGCACGATCGTGGGGATCTCCTCGGTGGCCGGCGACCGGGGCCGCCGCGGCAACCCGGCCTACCACACCAGCAAGGCTGCACTCACGACGTATTGCGAGTCCCTCCGCAACCGGCTGTCCCGCTACGGCGTGCAAGTGGTCACCGTGAAGCCGGGCCCGGTGAACACGCCGATGACGACGGGTCTCAAGCTCCCCCTGATGATCTCGGCCGAGGCCTGCGCCCGGGGCACCCTGGACCTCGCCAAGGCCGGCACCGGCGAGGGGTACGTGCCGGTGGTGTGGGCGCCCATCATGTGGGTGATCCGCAACGTGCCCTCCGCCATCTTCCGGAAGACCAACATCTGATGGTTGCCCCGGCCAACCTGCCGCGGCGGGTTTTCGACGGCTACGGGTACCACTGCCGGTCGGTGTCGGCCTTTGCCGAGCCGCGCTCACCCGACGAGCTGGCGGCGTGGTTTCGCTACGCCCGGGAGCACGACCTCACCGTGGCGATGCGGGGCGCGGGGCGGTCGTACGGCGACGCGGCGCTCAACGCCGGCGGGCTGGTGTTCGACACCCGCGGCATGAACCGGGTCCTGGCCTGGGACCCCGCCACGGGTGTCGCCGACATCGAGCCTGGGGTGACGATCGAGCAGCTGTGGCGCACCTTCTTACGCGATGGCTACTGGCCCCCGGTGGTCCCGGGCACGATGTTTCCCACGCTGGCCGGTTGCGCCGCGATGAACGTTCACGGCAAGAACAACTTCCGAGCCGGGCCCTGGGGGGATCACATCCTGGAAGTGGATCTCTGCACCCCCGGCGGCGCAGTGATCACCGCCTCGCGCACGGAGAACCCCGACATCTTCCACGCCGCCATCGGCGGTTTTGGCATGCTGGGGGCCTTCACCCGGCTGCGCCTGCAACTCAAACGTGTGCACAGCGGGCGGGTGCGGGTTCGGCGCCACCACGTGCGTTCCCTCCGCGAACAATTCGCCTTCTTCGAAGAGCATACCCAGCAGTCCGACTACTGCGTGAGCTGGGTGGACTGCCTCGCCGGCGGGTCAGGGCTGGGTCGCGGCGAGGCGCACTCGGCGAGCTACCTCCACGAGGGCGAGGATGGCTCGCCCGACTTCCACCCCGACCACCAGGACCTCCCCGGGACGATCCTCGGCGTGCCCCGCGGCCTGGTCGGGAGGATCGTGGGCGCCCTGAGCACGAACTGGGGCATGCGCTTGCTCAACACCGCGAAGTTCGCGGCCTCCACCGTGCTGCCCGAGGGAAACTACCAGCAGGGTCTCGTCGCCTTCAACTTCCTGCTCGACTACGTCCCCAACTGGCGCGACGCCTACCGGCCCCACGGCTTCATCCAGTACCAGCCCTTCGTCCCTCGCGACGCGGCGCCGGAAGTCTTCGCCAACATCCTGTGGCTCACCCAGGCCCGGGGGGTGCCGAGCTACCTCGGGGTGCTCAAACAACACCGTGCCGACGACTTCCTGCTCAGCCACGCGGTCGACGGGTTCAGCTTCGCGCTGGATTTCCCCGTCACCCCCTCGAACCGGGCGGTGCTCTGGAAGACCCTGCACGAAGTGAGCGACATGGTGTGCAGCAACGGCGGCCGATTTTACCCCGCCAAGGACGCCGTGATCCGCCCGGACCACTTCCGCCGCGCCTGGGGACAGGCCCGCGTGAGCGCCTTCCAGGCCCTGCGCGCGAGGCTGGATCCAGACCGCGTCTTGCGCACGGAACTGGCGGCCCGTTTTGGCGTCGACGAGCCCTTCGCCTAGCGCCGGTAGCCGGGTTTGCGGTCCGCGAGGGCCGGGAAGCTCGCCCTGGCCTCGGTGATCGCGGACGGGAGGAGATCCGCCACCAGCACCGTCTCTTGCTCCGCCGCACCCGCCAGGGTCTCCCCCCAGGGCGAGACCATGGCGCTGTCGCCGGCGTAGTGCAGGCCGTCGCCCTCGCCCACCCGGTTGACACCGACGACGTAGGCTTGGTTCTCGATGGCGCGGGCCCTGAGCAGCGTTTGCCAGTGGGCGCGGCGGCGCTCCGGCCAGTTGGCGATGACCACGAAGGCGTCGGTGTCGGCGGCCGCGAGGCGGAAGGGCTCGGGAAAGCGAAGGTCGTAGCACACCAGCGGCGTGACCCGGAGGCCTTCGATCGCCCAGGTGACGACTTGGTCGCCCGCGACGAAGTACTCGTCTTCGCGGGCGAAGGAGAAGGGGTGCAGCTTGGTGAAGCGCTGGACCTCGCCCTCGGGCGCGACCCACACTGCCGTGTTGGCCTTACTCCCCCCGACCAGGAGCGGCAGCCCGGCGACCAGGTGGACGCCGAGCCCGCTGGCCAGGTCCTGGAGGAACTGCTCTGTGGGGCCCCCCGGGGGTTCGGCCGCGGCACGCATCGAGAAACCGCAGGAGAACATCTCGGGCAGCACCACGAGGCGGGCCCCCAGCGCCGCGCACGCCTGGACCTGGCGCTCGGCGCGGCGGTGGTTCTCGGCCGCGTCTTCCCAGGCGATGTCGAGTTGGACCAGGCCCACGCGCATCCGGCGGTCCTATCGCGTGTGGGGTAGGCTAGGGGCGTGCTGTCGATCGTCGCCGTCCTGGTGGCCGTCTCCGCGGAGCCGGCGCCCTGTCCCAGCGGGCAGCGCTGCGGCGACGTGTGCATCGCGTGGACCGAGGTGTGCGGTGGCGTGCTCGCCGAGTCGATCGGCCTGCGTCCCCCCGAGCCGGTGCCCGGCACGCCCGGGGTCGCGCCGCCGGGCACCACCGAGCTGACATTGCCGCCCAGCAAGGTCCCGCCCGGGTCGTCGTTGCTTTCCTTGCCCACGCTGTCGGACCCCGGCTCGCCGACCATGCGACGCGAGGCCCCCGCGTACTGTCGGACCGGTCAGAGCCTCGACGCGTCGCTCCAGTTCTCCTGCATCCCCTACTACCAGCTTGGCCCCGGCCAAACGGCCAAGGCCGGGGCCCCGGCGCTGGCCGACTGCCCGCAGCACCGGCGCTGCAACGGTACGTGCCTCGACGAGGGCGCGGTCTGCCCGGCGCCCTGGTCAGGCGCCAGCGGCAGCGACCGGCTGTCACCCTACGAAGAGTGGTAGGGTCAGCGGGCGCGGCTAGCTGCAGCCTTCGACCCAGCCGCAGCTGAACGTGGCGTTGGCGCCATAGCTGTAGCCGTAGTTCACGTCGTAAGGCGTGTTGTCGTCGGCCCCGGTGCCCCAGTCGCAGTCCACCGACGAGAACCACGCGGCGTAGTCCATGCTCGCGCCGTTTTCGGTGTTCCGGAGCACGCCGCCGCTGCCGCCGGTGCAGTCCACCACGGTGTTGGCCGACCAGTACACGGTGAAGCCGCCGCCGACGTTGTCGGTGATGTAGGAGTCCTGGTAGCGGGGGCTGGACATTTCGTGCCAGGCGCCGCCGCCGGCCGTCGCGGTGTTGTTGCTGATCGTCGAGCCGGTGACGGTCATCGTCGACGAGAAACCGCCGAGGTACAGGCCGCCCCCCCGGTTGCCCACCGCGTTGCCGGAGATGTCGGAGGCGTTGACGCTGAGGAAACAGTCGGCGCAGCAGATGCCACCACCGGCGCTACTGGCGCTGTTGTTGATGACGTCGCTGTTGTCGAGGGTGAGGTAGCCGTCGTAGCTCACGATGCCGCCGCCGCAGGAGGTGGCGGTGTTGCCGTCGACGACGGTGTTGGTGAGGCTCACGGTGCCGCCCACCGTGTTGTCGACCGCCCCACCGTTGGCGGCGGCGCCCCCGCGGAGGGTAAGGTCGTGGAGCGAGAGGCTGACCACGGCGCTCTCCAGTCGGGTGACGGAGCCGTGGCCCTCGGCGGAAAGCGTCGTGACCGCAGCACCGTTGACACTTGAAAGGGTGACGTTTTCGGCTGAGATGGAGACCGTGACATAGTAGAGACCATCGCAGAAGCGGTACTCGCCGGCGTCGACGAGCACGACGCTCGCGGGCGCGCCCGCCGAGCCGCCGTCGAAGATCGCGGTGGCGTCGCTGGGTGACGACGAGCCGTCCATGAACGTGACGGGGAACACGCCAGCGTCGTCGTCGTCGCAGTCGATCGAGGCGGGGTACCCGTCGCCGTCGTGGTCGGGGTCGCCGGGCGCGCCGCTGTCGCCGTCGTCTTGGGGCTGCGAGTCGCCCGGGTCGGAGTCGCTGCTGCCCGAGTCGTCGGTGCCGGTGCCGGGCGAGCCGGTATCGAGATCTGCGGCGGTGTCGGTGCCGCTGTCGGGCAGCGCCGGTGCGCTGTCGGCGTCGTCCTTGGTCGAGGCGGGCGGGCAAGCGACGAGCAGGAACAGGGCGAGGCTCATGGCGACTCCGGCGGGTGGTTGGCGAGGTACGCCGGGTATTCTACCCGCCCGGGCGACGGGGCGCCGAACCACGCCGCTACCGTTGCCGTCGAGGTGAGCAGCACACGCGGCGGGTGCAGAACTCGGGGGTCATCTAACCCGCCGCCACGGCCAGCCCCGCCAGCCGCCGCACCGCCTCGGCGATGGTGGCCTCCCTCTTGCAAAACGCGAAGCGGATCCAGTCGCGACCGTGCTCCGGGTGGTCGTAGAAGACGCTCGGGGGGATGGCCGCCACGCCCACTTGCTCCACCAGTCGTTTCACCGTGCCCACGTCGTCGTCGCCGAGGTGCGCGATGCCGGCGGCTACGAAGTAGCTCCCCTCCGGCCGGTGGACCGCGAAGCCCGCCGCCTCGAGCCCCGCACTCAGTTGCTCGCGACGAAGAGCGTAGAACGCAGACAGATCCGAGTAGAAGCTGTCGGGCGCGCCGAGCGCCGCCACGGCGCCGTGCTGCAGCGGCGTAGCGGTGGCGAAGGTGACGAACTGGTGGGCGGCGCGGACGGCGGCGCTGAGCCGCGGGGGCGCGCAGGCCCAGCCCACCTTCCAACCGGTGAGCGAGAACGTCTTCCCGAGGGAACTGATCACCACCGTGCGTTCCCGCATCCCCGGCAGCGTGGCGATGGACACGTGCGGGGGCCCGAAGGTGAGGTGCTCGTACACCTCGTCGGAGATGCAGACCAGGTCGTGCTGTTCGCAGAGCTCAGCGACCAGGGCGAGTTCCTCGGGTGTGAACACCTTCCCGGTGGGGTTGTGCGGCGTGTTGACCAGGATCGCCCGGGTGCGCTCGGTGACAGCGCGGCGCAGGGCGCCGGGGTCGAAGGTCCAGCGCGACTCGTGGCCCGCCGGGCGGTGGAGCGTCACGGCACGGGGCATGCCGCCGGCGTTGAGGATGCTCGCCTTGTAGCTGTCGTAGTAGGGCTCGAAGATCACCACCTCGTCGCCGGTGTCGACCAGCCCCTGCATGGCGCTCCAGATGGCCTCGGTGGCGCCGCTGGTGACGGTCACCTCGCTGTCCGCGTCGTAGGCGAGGCCCCAGTGACGCGCGTACTTCTCGCTGATCGCGGCGGTGAGCGCCGGGATGCCCGCCATGCGCGCGTACTGCCCGTGCCCCGCCGTGATGGCGTCGATGGCGGCCTGCTTGACGAACTCCGGGCCGTCGAAGTCGGGAAAGCCCTGGCCCAGGTTCACCGCCCCGTGCTGCTGGGCCAGCCGGGTGACCTCGGTGAAAATGGTAGTGCCAAAACCGGTGAGTCGGCGGGAGAGGGCGGGCCGCATGCTCCGCTCCTATCGCCGGATACGGGGGCCGGATGAGCGACCTCGCCTTCCTCGCCTTCCAGGACCTCGTGGAGCGTGCCGTCACCGACGCGGCTGCCGAGGCCGAGGCCCACCGTCGGTTCGGCACCCGCGCCGCGGTGCTGGTGGTCGACTTCACCGGGATGGTGCGACGGACCGACGCGCGCGGCATCGTGTATGCCCTGGGGCGGGCGCAAGTGGCGCAGAAGGCGCTGGCGCTCACCGGGACCCGGGTGAAGCGGGTGGCCGACACGCTCTTCGTGCTGTACCCCAGCGCCCGCGCGGCGCTGATCGACGGTCTCGACGCGGTGCGTCGGCTGCACGAACTGGAGGCCGGCCACGACGACCCGGTCCACCCCTGCATCGGCCTCGGCTTCGGCGATGGCCTGCTCGTGCCCTCCGTCGACGTCTTCGGCGCGGAGGTCAACCGGGCCTTCGTGCTCGGCGAGGACGTGGCGGGGGGCGGCGAGGTACTCGCCACGCCGGCGTTCCTGGAGGCCGTGGGCGAACTGCCGGAAGGCGTCGGTAGCTTCCGCGCGCCGGCGGACCGCGAGCACGAGGCCGGTTTCGCTTTCTTCGTGGTGCGCGACTTCCGAGGTTAAGCGGCCGCCATGAGTGACGACGCCACGAAGCCCCCTGCCCCGCCCACCGGTCCCGCGAAGATCGCACCCCCTTCGATCCTCAGCAAGCCGACCGACGCGCCGCAGCGCCCGGGCTTCCGGAGCCCGCCCAACAAGGGCAGCAAGGCGCAGAAAGGCCCGAAGGGCAAGAAGAAGTAGCTGTCTCCGGCATCGCGTTGACTGCACTGGTCCTGGCTCTTGTCGCCCTGGGCGTGGCGCCGCTGCTGGATCGCGCGTTGCAGGGGCGCCCGCTCGCGGAGGGGTTTGCCGACGGTTTTTCGCAGGTGGCGGTGGCAGGACTGCTGCTCGCGCACGTCGTGCCCGCGGGGTGCGCGGCGGCCGGGTGGCCCGCGCTGGGGGCGTTGGTTGCCGGCGTGGTCCTCGGCGTCGTCGCACACCGCCTCCCGCGGGGCGAAGACACGGCGGAGGTAGTGGCGGCGCTGGCGCTGTTGTTGCACGCCGGTCTCGACGGCGCGGGTTTGCGGGCCGGCGGCGTGCTCGGCTGGACGGTGGTGCTCCACACCTTGCCCGTGGGCCTCGCCACTTGGCGGATCACCCGGGAACGCCGCGGGCAGCGTGCGGCGGCGGTGCTCCTGGCGCTGTGTGGGGCGGTCACCGTGGTGGGGTTCCTGGCCACCGGGTTGGTCGTCACCGGCGCCTCACCGGCGGTGCTCGGCGTGGTGCAGTGCCTGGCTGCGGGCGCGCTTTTGCACGTGCTCACGCACCTCGGCGAGCACGCCCCGCGGGGCGCCACGGCCTGGGGCGCCCTGGCGGGGGTGGCGCTGGTGGTGATGTTGTCGTCGCTGGGCGGCTAGTCAGGCACCACACCGTTGGCGGTCGGGCTGGTGCTACGCCCCCAGTCGCCACACGTCCACCGGTTCCGACACCCCCTTCACCGGCACGGCACCCACCTGGGTCCACTGTCCCCCGCCCGCGGCGCGGACGTGCCCCGTGGCGAGCACCACGCCGCCGTCTGCCTTGGAGCACAGGCGGCTCGCGAGGTTCACCGCGTCGCCGATGGCGGTGTACTCGAGCTTCTGCGGGCTGCCGATGTTGCCGACCACCACGTCCCCGCTGGCGATGCCGATGCCGGTGAGCACGGCGGGCAGTCCGCGGGCGACCCGGTCGGCGTTCCAGGCCACGAGACGACGCTGGATGGCCGAGGCGGCGCGCACGGCCCGGGCGGCGTGGTCGGCCTGGGGGAGGGGAGCGCCGAACCAGCACAGCATCGCGTCGCCCATGAACTTGTCGATGACGCCGTCCTCGCGGACGACCTCCTCCACCAGGATGGCGAAGTACTCGTTGAGCAGGGCCACCACCTCGGCGGCACCGAGGCGCTCGGTGAGCGAGGTGTAGCCGCGGATGTCGCTGAGCAGTACCGAGATCTCGCGGAGCTCACCCTTCACGTCGATGTTTGCGTCCTGCCCGAGAAGGCGATCGGCAACCTGTCGCGACATGTATCTGCCAAACATGTCGCGCAGGCGCTCGCGCTCGCGCAGGCCCCGCGCCATTCGGTTCACCGCGCGTGACAGGTCCCCCACCTCGTCTTCGCGGTCTTCGGGCAGGGCGATGTCGAACCGGCCCTCGCCGATGCCCTGGGCGGTATCGGCCATCTCGGAGATGGGTCGCGCCACGCCACGCGCCAGTAGGGCCGCGGCGAAAAAGGCGATGCCCACGCCGAGGATCGCGCCCATCGCGCGGCGGAGGTCGTCTTCGCGGAGTCGGGCGATCAGGGCGCTCACGTCTTCATCCACCTGCACCAGGCCCACCACCTCGTCGCCATCGACCAGGGGCGCCCAGGCGCTCACCCAGGTGCCGTGGGCATCGGTGTAGGGGCCCTCGGCGCCCGGCTCCCCCCTGGCGAAGCTGTCGCGGTGCCCGGGGCGCAGGGCCACGGGGTCGCCGACGAAGGGGGTCTGGTTGGTCATCGCCACGAAACGCGCCAGGTCGCCGTCCTTGCGGAGGATGTAGGCGGGCGAGGTGAGACCCGCGCGCTCCTGCACCAGCCGGAGGTCGTGGACGAGCCGGTGGAATTCGGGGTCCTCCGCGCGGTTGCTGGTCGCGACGGCGCGGACGTCGGCGGGGTGTAGCGTCGGGACCGCCAGGCGCGCGGTGACCAGGAGTCGTGCCCGGATGCCCGCCGCCAGTTGTCGCTCGGCGTCGGTGTGGTCCACCCACGACACGACCCCCACCGCGAGCACCACCGCGATGGCGCCCCCCAGGCCGATGCGGGTGGCCAACTTCCCGAACAGGAGCGCCCGCAATCCCTTGACGATTCCAAGGCGCGACACACGACGGGCGAGGTGTACCGCCACGAAAGCGCCAGCGGCGGCAAAGGTGGCGTAGGCCAGGCTCAGGCCGCGCTGCCGGTAGTAGGCGTCGGCGGGTTCGTCGACTTCGACCAGCGCCTCGACCTTTCCATCCGCCCGGCGGACCGGCGCGTAGCCGCTGATCCACCGCCCGTGGTCGTCGCCGTACAGACCGGTCTGGCCGAGGGCGCCACTGTCGAACACCGGGCGCATCTCCGGACGCACCACGTACTCGTCGCCCACGAAGGGGGTCTCGTTCGTCATCACCACGAACTCGGTCGTGTCGCCCACTCGGCGCAGCGTGTAGACCGGCGACGTGAGCGCGTGCCGCTCGTAGGTGTCGCGTAGCACGTCGCGGATGGCATAGAACGCGGGATCCGTCGCCGAGGTCACGGTGGCATGAGCGTCGCCGTCGATCCGCGCGGCGGCCTCGGCGGCGATGCTCTCCAGCGCGTGCGCCCGCTCCTCGATGGTGGCGCGCAGCCGCAGTTCTGCCGTGACGAGGCTGGCGCCGGCGGCCACCAGCGCGAGGACGGGTGGGAGCCAGCGCATCGACGGAGCAGTGTATGCCGGCGCCGGGGAGGCGCGCGGCTAGACGACGTAGTGCAGGTTCGGTTCGGCGTCGCGCGGGCAGTGGGGACAGCGGTCGTCGAGCACCGCGTAGGCGCGGGCGATGGCCTTCTGGGTGCTCGTCTGCCTGACTTGTTCTTCCAGGAAGATGTCGTCACGCTCGTGCGTCTGGATGAGGCCGCTCCGGTCCATCGCCTCGAACATCTCCTTGCGTACACCGCAGAGAATCACGCGAACACCCCGCTTCTGCATGCGGGTGATGGCACCCTCCAGGGCCGCCATCCCCACGGCGTCGGGGGCGCGGGTGCGCTTCACGCGCAGGATCACCACCCGGGTCTCGGGGGTGATGCGCCCTTCGATGGTCTCGAAGTGGTTGTCGATGGACACGGCCGATCCAAAGAACAGCTCGCCTTCCAGGCCGAAGATGAGGATTCGCGGGCAGGGTTCGTCTTCCGGGAGCTTCTCGTGTACCTGGTGGTTCTCGGTGACGATGAACTCGGTGAGGTGCAGGCTGCTGGCACGCGGGACGGCGAGCAGGAACGACATCACCACCCCGATGAGGATGCAGAACTCGATGCTGATGGCGAAGGCGGAGATGGCGGTGACCAGGACGATCGCCTTGTCGAAGTTCGAGGCGCGCATGTGGTAGCGCAGGTCGGAGATGTTCACCATGCGGGCGGCGGTGACGATGAGGATCCCGGCGAGCGCCGCGCGGGGGATGAACTTGGCGTAGGGGGCGAACAGCACGATGATCGCCGCCACCGCTGCGGCGGAGATGATCGCGGCCCACTGGCTGCGTGCGCCGGCCTGCTGGTTGATCGCGGATCGAGTGAGCGAGCCGGAGCCGGGCATGGCCCCGAAGAAGGAAGCCGCGATGTTGGCGTAGCCCTCGGAGAAACACTGCTGGTTCAAGTCGAGTTTCTGACGGGTCACTGCGGCGATGGCCTTCGCCATGGAGATGGCCTCGAGCAGCCCCAGGAGCGCGATCGCGAGGGCGCTCGGCGCGAGTTCGCGCAGCAGGTCGGCGCTGAGTGGAGGCCAGTCGGGCGTGGGAAGCGTCGGGGGGATGCTGCCCACCACCCTGACTCCCGCCTCGTCGAGGTGCAGAGCGCCGGTGACCGCTGCGGCCCCGAGGACCACCACCAGCAGCTCCGGAAATAGCGTCCAAGCAAGCTTAGCCTTGATCCAGCGCAGCCCGAGGATACCGAAAATCGACCCGACCCCGACCGCCAAGGAGGGTAGGTGCACGGGGCCCCCCTGGACGAGGGAGTTGAACACGCGCACGAGGAAGTGGTCGTGCACGTCGCCCACGGCCGACTGGCCCAGGAGGTTCTTGACCTGGTCCAACACCAGCAGCAGCGAGGCCCCGGCGGTGAAGCCGACGATGACCGAGTGACTGATGTAGCGGGTCAGGTCGCCGAGGCGCGAGTAGCCGATCAGCACCTGGACGAGTCCGACGAGCAGGGCCATCAAGACAACGGCCTGCAGTCGGGTGTCGGCGTCGGCGTAGACCCCGATGGCGCCCAGCAGCGCGATCGACACCGCGTTGGTGGGGCCGTTGACGAGCTGGCGCGAGGAGTCGAGGAACGCGCCCACTGCCGTCATGATGATGGCGCAATAGAGGCCGAAAACAGGGGGAAGACCGGCGATCATGGCATAGGCCATGGCCTGCGGCACCGCGACGGCGGCGACGGAGAGCCCGGCGACCAGGTCGGCGCGGAAGTCGGCGGCGCGGTAGCCCCGGAGCACGCCCAGGGCGGGCACCCGTCGGTAGAGGGTATCGGTGAAGGTGGTGCTCAGGAGGATCGGCGGGCTGCGCGCGAGTTTGCCGCGCCCAACGCGCCGGCGCTAGGCAGCGTGACGGTTTTTGCCGGGTTGGTGCGCAGGGGCAGGCTCCCGGGTTCCCGGGCTCGGTCACGAGGGCGCCGGCGGACGACAAGGCCGAGGCCCCTCACGCCGAACCCCCGCTCCCGGCCGGGCCGAGCGCGGGGGTTCGGAGGGGTGGTGGGCGTGGCAGGATTTGAACCTGCGGCTCCTTCCGTGTGAAGGAAGTACTCTGCCGCTGAGTTACACGCCCGGCGAGCGCTGCGCATGTAAACGCAGCGCCCGGCGGCGTCAAGGGGGGTTGGGGTGCGTCCCTGTGGGGGCGGGTCGTCGTGGTGATCCGGCGCAGGGGCCGTGAATCGCGCGTCTGGGTATGCCTCCCGGTGCGCGTCCCGGGCGGCCTCGTGCCGAGCTTGGCTCGCCCAGGGCGCGAAGGGCGCGCGCACGATGGGAAAGTGAACGACGATAGGGGGTCGGGGCATGGATCGCATCGAGAACTGCAACGCGTCGGCGACCGGATCGTCCGCAGGCGCCTGCGTTGCGAGCGAACGGTGCGGGAGTGGGGGCAGGCCGGGTTCCGGGCGGCGGCCGTCGTGGGGCGTGCCTGGCTATCCGCGTTTTTCCTGGAGATTTTGCTGTCCACGGGCGAAGCTTGGTTTTTTCTGAAAGGCTTAACGCTTAACCTCCGACCCCTAGTGCAGGTGCATGACGACGTTGTCGACAATACAGGTTCTTCGCGCGGGAGGCGTGGTCGCCATCCCCACGGAGACGGTGTACGGGCTGGCGGGGAACGCGCTGGACGCGGGGGCGGTGCGGCGGATCTTCGAGCTCAAGGGTCGACCCGCGGCGCACCCGCTGATCGTGCACGCGAGCGACCCGCGGCCCTGGGCGCTTTTCAACGCGCAGGCGGAGGCGCTGTCGGTGTTCTGGCCGGGGCCGATCACGCTGGTCTTGCCGCGGCGGGGGGTGCCCGACGAGGTGACGGGCGGTCGCGACACGGTGGCGGTGAGGGTGCCCGCGCACCCGCTGGCGCTCGAGGTGCTGGCGGCGATCGACTTCCCGCTGGCGGCGCCGAGCGCCAACCGCTTCGGTGAGGTGTCGCCCACCACGGCGGAGCACGTGCGCGCGAGCCTCGACGTGCCGGTGCTCGACGGGGGACCCTGCCTCGTGGGGGTGGAGAGCACCATCGTGGACCTCAGCGGCGCGGCGCCGTGCATCCTGCGACCGGGGGCCATCGACGCCGACGCGGTGGAGCTGGCGCTGGGCGTGCCGCTCGTAGCCGCCAGCAGCACGCCCGCGCCGGGCACGCTGCCCTCGCACTACGCCCCCCGGGCCGAGGTGGTGCTGGTCGACGAGGCGCCCCCCGGGGGCGTGGCCCTGCGGCGCCGCCCGCCGGTCGAGTACGCCCGTGCCTTGTACGCGGACCTGCGCGCGGCCGATGCGACGGGCACCAGCGTGATCTACGCCGAGCGCTGTGATCCCGTGGGTATCGGCATCGCGGTGAACGACCGGCTGCTCCGCGCGTCGCGACGCTAGGGGCCGAGGCTAGAGCGACAGCCCGCCGTCGACCTCGATCACCCGGCCGCTGAAGTACTCGTTCTCGAAGATGAACTTCGCGGCGAGGTACATCTCTTCCGGCTCGCCGAGGCGACGCAGCGGCACCGGCTTGAGCGCGTTCTCCAGCACCTCGGGACGCATCGCCTCGAGGATCGGGGTGCGGGTGAAGCCGGGGGCGATGGCGCCGGTACGGATGCCGTAGCGGGCCAACTCGCCCGCCCACAGCTTGGTGTCGGCCACGATGCCCGCCTTGGCGGCGGAGTAGTTGCTCTGGCCCATGTTACCGTGGCGGCTGATCGAGCTGATCGACACCACCGCGGCGGGTCGGGTCTTTGTCTGGATGCAGTGGGCCGCGAACTCGCGGGTGCAGAGAAACACCCCGGTGAGGTTGACGTCGATCACCGCCTGCCAGTTGGCCAGCGACATCTTCTGGATGTTGCCTTCTTTGTCGACCTTCACCAGGAGCCCGTCGCGCAGGATGCCGGCGTTGTTGATGAGCCCGTTGAGCCCGCCGAGCGCCTCGGCGGCGTCGATGGCC
>CAYHRZ010000095.1:0-3446 GCA_964359125.1 uncultured Klebsiella sp.
GGGGCGCCGAGGTACACCGACGCGTCGTCGTCGTCGCAGTCGTCGCCGCCCCAGGAGATGGCCACGCCGCCGTCGTCGTCGCGGTCGGTGTCGACCGTGAAGGTGTCGGTGACCGACTCGGATTCACCGAGGGCGTTCTCGACGGTGACTTGGAGCGTGTGATCCCCGGCGGCCAGGGCGGTGAAGTCCAGGGTGGCGGTGTAGTCGACGCAGGTGTCGTCGCAGGTGAGGTTGCAGTCGCCGGGCGCGGCCACGCCGGCGCTGGCGGTGGCAACGTCGACCCCGTCGACCGTCCAGGTCACCAGCGCCACGGCCTCGTCGTCGGTGGCGTAGGCCGTCACGTCCTCGCTGCCGTCGACGGTGGAGAAGTTGCGGTCGAGCTCCACTTCCAGGGGCTGGTCGATCACCACGTCGATGTCGGCGTCGGTGGCGTTGCCGCCGTCGTCGACTGCGGTGGCGGTGAGCACGTGGGCGCCGGCGGCCACCGAACAAGTGTTCCAGTTCATCCGGAAGGGGGCGCGGGTGTCTTGGCCGAGCGCGAAGCCGTCGGCGTAGAACAACACGCCGTCGACACTGCCGTCGTCGTCTGCGGTGACGATGAAGGTGATGGCGCCCGAGATCACGTCGCCGTCGAGCGGGTCTTCCCACTCGATGGTCGGCGAGGGGTCGATGTCGACGGGGATGCTGTCGCGACCCTGGTTGCCCGCTCCGTCCTCGGCCACCACGGTGATGGTGTAGTCGCCGGCACGCTCGCTGGTGGTGTCCCACGTGAACTCGTACGGGGGCTCGGTGTCGGTGCCGAGGCTGGTGCTGCCCACCGAGGCGCTGACGAAGTCGACCCCGATGTTGTCGGAGGCCGAGACGCGGATGGTGGCCACGCCGCTGAGGTTGTCGCCGATCCCCGGCTCGGTGATCTCCACCGAGGGCGCGACGGTGTCGACGACCACGAGGCTCTTGGCGACGGTTTGCTGGTTGCCGCTGTCGATCGCCGTGGCCACGAGCAGGTGTTCGCCGTCGTCGAGGGTGGCGGGATCCAGGGTGAAGGTGAACGGTTCGCGGCCAGCGATGCCGACGTACTCACCGTCGACGGTGAGTTCGACCTGCTCCACCACGTCGTCGTCGGTGGCGGTCACCTCCACCGTAGTGGTGCCCGAGACGTAGCCGTGGTGTGGTGGGGCGACGATCGCCACGGTGGGCAAGCTGTCGCACTTCTTCTTGCTGTTGTCGATGCTCACGTCGACCCGGTCGCGCACTTCCACGCCGTCTGGGAACGTGGCGACGACCGCCAACTCGTGCGGGCCGTCTTCCCGCCCGGTGCTGTCCCAGGTCCAGTCGTACGGTGCGCTGGCCTCGGACCACTTCTCGGCGCCGTCGATGAAGACGGTCATCGAGGCCTCCGGCTCCGGGGTGTAGGCGATGATCGGCACGTCGCCGCACACGACCGCACCGTCGCGGGGCGAGAGAATCGTCACGGCGTCGGGATCCGCGCCACCGTTCGTCACGGTGACCTCGGCACCGGCCTCGGCGCCGTTGCCACTCTCGTCGACCGCCACGACCGTGACCTCGTGAGCGCCCGCCGGCCCGCTGGTGGTGTCCCAGTCGGCGGTCCACGGTTCCGCCGTCAGCGTCGACAACTCGACGCCGTCGACGAAGAAACTCGCGCTGGCCACGCCACCGGCGTCGTAGACCTTGGCGCGCAGGGTGTAGGTGCCCTTGACCGTGGCCCCTTCGTCGGGCGACAAGAGTTCCAGCGTCGGCGCGATCTCGTCGGCCCGCGCTGGGCGTCCGCTGTCGCGGGGATCTTTGCTGTCGTCGTCGCCTGCGGTGCACGCCAGTAGGAGGATCAACATCCCAGCATCGTAACCGGGAGGTGCCGCGGGCGTTGGCTACTCCTCGGCGCTGGCTCGCGTCGCGGCACCGCCGCGCGATCCCCGCCGCCGCCGCCGCCCGCCGCCCTCGTCGCCGACGGCGTCGTCGGGCGTGCCCAGGACCTCGGCCACGATCGCCAACCAGGTGTCGGCGTAGCGCTCCCGTTGCCAGCGCCGCATCTCGTCCACGGCGCCCATCTCCTCCGGCGTCCGGGGCGCCACGCGGGTGAGGTTGCGCAAGAGGCCGTTGGAGGCCACCGCGACCGGGGGTAGCCCCAGCCGGTTCACCTCGGCGTTCCGCCAGTCCTTGAGTCGCGACATCAGGCGCTCGGCCCGGGGGCCGCGGAGCCCCCCCTCCACCCGGGGCTCGCGGTCCGGCGGCTCGGGGAGGGGCTCGCTGTCGGCGAGTCCTGCCTCCACCGCGCGGACGAGGTCGTGGCCGTAGCGCCGAACGAAGGGTGCGTTGCGGCGGAAGGCGCCTGCGAGGGCATCGAGGCTGTCCGGCTGGGCCCTTGCGACTTCGAGGAGGATCTCGTCGGGGAGCACCCGGTACACGGGACGGTCGGTCGCGGCGCCGACGCCGTCGCGCCACGAGAACAGCGAGCGGAGGACGCGTTGTTGGTCCGGCGCGAGCTGCTTCGACCCTTTCACCCGCCAGAACTCACCGGGGTCGTTGCGGGGGCGCACCCACTCCCGGGCCTCGAGGATGGCGCACTCCTCCATCACGTGGTCCAGTCGCCCCGTGCCGTTGAGACGCCGGACGAGGAGGTCGCGCAGGGCGGGGAGCCAGTGGCTGTCGCCCCGGGCGTACTCGAGGTGCTCGTCGAGCAGTGGCCGCGCCGCCCAGTCGTGGCGCTGCCACTGCTTGTCGAGGGTGACGCCCCACCAGTTGCCCACCAGGTCGGCCAGGCCGATCCGCGGCAGGCCCAGGAACTGCGCGGCCACCATCGTGTCGAAGATGGCCCGGAACTGGAAGCCGAAGTCGCGCTTGAGACACACCACGTCGTAGTCGGCGCCGTGGAACACCTTCACCACGCCCGGGTCGGCCAGCACCGGGCCGAGGGGGGCGATGTCGACCGCCAACGGGTCGATGACGTAGTCGGTGTCGAGGTCCGACACCTGCACCAGGCACACCTTCTCGCGGTAATGGTGCATGCTGTCGCTCTCGGTGTCGACCCCGATCACCCGGGCGCGGGCTAGCTGGGCGACGCACTCGGCGAGCGCGTCGGGCGTCTCGACGAGGACGAGCGGGGTGTTTCCAAACATGGTGGCGGGTGCTATCCCGCGGCGGCGTCGGCCAAGGCGGCGATTGCGTCGATCTCGACGCGCACGTCGCGGGGAAGTCCGGCCACGGCCACCGTCGCCCGGGCCGGGCGCGCGTCGCCGAATCGACGGGCATAGACGGCGTTCACCTCGGCGAAGTCGCCCATGTCCCTCAGGAAGACGGTGGTCTTCAGGACCAGCGCGGGGCTGGAGCCACAGGCGGCGAGCACCGCGAAGAGGTTGTCGAGCGCGCGGTCGGCCTGCACGGCGACGCTCCCCTCCACCACCTGCCCGGTGAGCGGATCCAGCGCGATC
>CAYHRZ010000095.1:3456-13116 GCA_964359125.1 uncultured Klebsiella sp.
ATCTGGCCGGAGCAGTACACGATGCCGCCGTGCACGACGGCCTGGCTGTAGGGGCCGATCGCGGCGGGGGCCCGGTCCGTGGCGACGGTCCTCATCGCTAGGGCTCGTAGACCGCGACGTAGGGGAGGTTGCGGTAGAGTTCGCCCAGGTCCAGTCCGTAGCCGACGACGAACTCGTCGGGGATGGTGAAGCCCACGTAGTCGACGTGCACCTCGATCTCCCGGTTCGACGGCTTGTCGAGCAAGGAGGCGACCTTGATCGAGCTCGGACCGCGAACTTGCAGGGTGCGGAGGAGGTAGTCCATCGTCAACCCGGTGTCGACGATGTCTTCCACGATCACGCAGGCCTGCCCTTCGATGCTCGCGCGCAGGTCCTGGGTAATCTGCACGGCGCCGGAGCTCGAGGTGCCCCCGTGGTAGCTGGCCACGCCGAGGAACTCCACCCGCACGTCGCCTGGGATGGCGCGGACGAGGTCGGCGAGGAACAAGAAGCTGCCCTTGAGCACGCCCACCACGACGATGGCGCCGTCGGGGTGGTCGGCTCGGATTTGCTGGCCCATCTCGGCCACGCGGGCGGCGATGCGGTCGGCGGGGATCAACGGGCGGAGGGTGGCGGACATGTTCATACCCAGGAGTTGTTGAGCACTTCGCCGAGCCCACCGGCGCCGGGGACGATGTACTGGTGGTCGTCGAGGCCCGACTCCTCCGTCGGGTGGGTGCCCGGTGGCGTGGCGAGGGCCCGGGCGGACGAGAAAGCACGGTCGAGTCGCACCGCGTGGATGCGTACGTCGGGGTGCCTCGCGTGGACGTTCTTCACGTACTCGGGCGTGACGATGAGGTGGCAGAACACCACCCGCGACGGGCGGCCGAATCCCGCCCGGAGGTAGTGGTCGAGCACCTCGCAGAGCGAGCCACCCGTGGCACCCATCGGGTCGGGGATGACCAGCACCGCGCCGTCGACCGTGCCCCCGATCTTGGCGCCGGCCACCGCGCTCCCGGTGACGGCGCCCGCGTCGTTGGTGACCCGCGAGACGAACATGTGGTCCTGCCGCACGCCCGACGGGTCGAGAAGCTCGTTGAAGCGGTCGTAGAACAGTTGCGACGACAGGATCCCGGCGCGGGCGACGTCGACCACCACCACGCGCTGGTCGCGGGGAATCACCACGCCGTCGTAGGCCTGCCCGGGGTGCTTGGCGGCCATGCGGGTGGGCACCCGTGCGGTGGTGGTGCCCAGTTCGGCACTCGCAACCCGGTTGAAGAGGTACTCGAAGAGGCGCGTGGCCAGGCGGCCCACCTCGGGCTGTTGCACGTCGGGGCTGCCGAGCCGCGACAACAGCGTGAGCGACCAGGGGTCGCCGTGGAGCGTGACGTGGGGCCCGTAGGCGTGCGGGGTGCCGCTGGCCGGCGCCAGGCGCGTAGCCCAGGCCGAGTCGGCGGGGTGGGATGGGTCAGACATCGTCGGCTCCCAGCAGGTCCTGTACGAGGGCCAGCGTATCCAGCAGCACGTCGAGCGTGCCGCCGACGTAGAGCCGGGCCAGCCAGGGGATGGCGCCCTCGTCGGCGAGTTCGGTGTCGACCAGCGCGCCGCGCACGGTCGACGACTCGACCACCTCGAGGAGCGGGGCGGTCAGCATCGGGTCGTCGACGCGGTCCGCCGCCGCCGCTCGCCAGGCCACCTCGGGGTCGGCGTCGAGCGCGCGGCGCAGCCAGTCCACGGCCTGCGCGACCTCGGTGTCGGGGCCAGCGAGCAGGAGATTCCGCAGGTTGCTGGCGGCGGTCCAGGTGGAGGGCTGGGCAAGCACCGCGTTGACCAGCGGCGACAGCGCCTCGGCGTTCTCGGGGTCGGTGGCGGCGAGAACCAGGTCGAAGACGACATCGAGGTTGACCGGTTCGATCCCCGCCGGGAAGCCGGAGGCCTGACGCCCCGTGGGCTCGGCGATGGCCGGGAGGGTGGCGAGCACCAGGTCCAGGAGTTCGGTGTGATCCAAGTCGCGGAGCAGCTCCTCCAGCGGTTCCACCAGCTGCCGGTCGTGCACGGCCGCGGCGGTGTTGACCACGTCGGGAATGTAGGATTCAGTCGCCGACAAGAAGCCCACGAGGGAGCGGAGCAGGGCCTGGGTGGACGGGTCGCTGAGGCGGTCGATGGCTTGCAGGTCGGCCACCAGTTGGGCGTCGATCGCGGGGCAAACGCCGCTCTCGGCCACCGTGTCGAGGATGACGTCGGTGAGCGGGTAGCCGAGGGCGTTGCCGAGGATGTCCACCCCGGCGGTAGCGGTGTCGGGGTCGAGGTTGGCAAGTTGTTCGAGGATCGCCACCGACAGGTTGCCGAGGCTCCACTCCCAGTCGAAGATGATGCCTTCGAGTTCGCAGTCCACCTCCTGGTTGCCGTCGCGGAGCAGCCGCAAGAGCGCGACCAGGGCGCTGTCGTCGCCCGTGCCGAGGCTGTTGCCCGCCGCGTCGACGGCGGCCAGGTACAGCACGCCGTCGTCGAGCTCACCGAGGCGCCCGGTCTCGTGCTCCTCGACGATCCAGTCGGCGATGGCGCCGCGCTCGTAGTCGCTCTCGAGGATGGGCGCCGATGCGGACCCGATCGCGACCAGCGCGTCGGCGGCCAGCGCCACGGCGAGCAGGTCGCGGAGGCTGTTGCCGGTGGGGCCGGCGTTGCGGTCGTTCTCGGGGCTCTGGACCTCGCCGAGGGTGTCGGCCAGGAGCGCTGGCCAGTCCGTCGCGAAGGCCCGCAGCGTGTCGTCCTCGGCCTCCGGCAACAGCGCCACCGACCAGAGTAGCCGCGGGGCCTCCTCCGAGCGCAGGCCCGCCGCCAGGGTGGGCAGCGGGCGGAGCTCGGCGTCGAGCACCGCCGTCGCGGCGCCCCCCGCCGTGTCGACCAGCGGCACCAGCACGCCCGCCGCCAAGGCGCTGCTGCTGTTGATCGACACCGTCGTACCCAGTTCGGCGACCGGCACCCCGTAGGCGAGCTCCAGTCCCATCCGTGCCGCGGCCCGCAACTCGTCGGGGTTCTCCCCAGCGGCGAGGAGGGCGTCGAGCGCGCGGGCGAGCGAGCCGCTGTCGGCACCTTCGACGAGCGCGTCGCCGAGGTCGAGCACGCGCAACCCTGCCACGCCCTGGCGCACCGGCGCGTCGAGGGCGGCGTCGAACCTGGTCAGGGCGTCGAGGGTGCCTTGCCGGTTGATGCACGCGAAGATGCTGTGCAGTTCGTCGGTGCTGCCGCGGTCGATGCCATCGGCGAGGTTGAAGTCGTAGCATGGCCCAGCGGGGGCCAACTGCTGGTCCCAGCCACCCTCGTCGGCGGCAAAGCTACAGCCGGCGAGCACGCCGGTGAGGAGCGCGAGTCCAGCGTGCCGCGGGTGCATGGCGGCCCCGACCGCTAGTCGAAGAGGTAGCGCACGCCCGCCGAGGCCGAGACCAGCGGGTAGAACCGCTTGCGGTAGCGGCGGCCGCCGGGGGCCTCCGCGTGGAACTGCAGGTGCCGCCCCAGGGTGTAGGTGCCGCCGATGCCGGCCTGCGCCTGGGCAAACTCCGTCTGGTCGTTGGTGAGGAACCCGCTCCCGATCATCCCGATGATCACGCCCTGGAAGGACTCGGGGTCGCCGATGACGCCAAAGTGCAGGCCCGCGTCGAGCACACCCACTTCGCGGGGCGCGTCGGTGCGGAGGTTGTACGTGTAGGTGCCGGTGCCCTCGGGCTCGCGGACCGGGGCGTCGACCTGGTAGTACAGTCGAAAGATGCCGTTGATCTTGTAGTCCTTGTCGCCGATGACCAGTTCAAGGCCGTAGCCCCCGTTGGGGTTCAACTGGTCCTGGGGCGTCATCTGCTCGTACTCGCCGATGGCGTTCTGCTGGTAGAAGTAGATGCGGTCGGAGTGCAGTCCTCCGGTTCCGAGGAGGCCGATGCCGCCGGCGTGGGCGACGGGGGCGGCGACGAGCAGGGCGAGGGCGAGCATCGGGCGCTCTCCGGGGGAGGGGAGGGACCGGCACCCGTAGCCGGGAACGCGGACGATCGCAAGCGCTCCGGGGCGGCGGGCGGGCGGCGTCGCGCCGCAGGTAATTTGTAAATTATTATACAAAAAGCGTGCTTGTCTTGACATGCCAAGCCGACGAAAACTCGTCGCGATTGCTCGCCGGAGACAGCGCTACGCTGGGGATCATCGGAATTTTGATTTGTAAGTCTATGTAACTACAAACATTTTGGAATTTCGCGATCTAGTGTCAACGGACGGAGCGCACGGCAACGTAGGCCGCAGGCGCATCTTCGGCGCGTGCGGGCCCTTGCAGCCGCGGATCGTTTTTGCTACTTCTGCGTTGCCAGCTCGGGAAGCCTTCCGCGCGCTGGGCTCAAACGAACCTGCCACCCATCCTCACTGGAGTTCCCCATGAACAAGAAAGAAATGATCGCCAAGCTCGCCAAGACCACCGGACTGTCCCAGGCCAAGGCCGGCGAAGTCCTCAACGCGATCTTCGGCGCCGACAAGGGCAAGGGCATCATCGCGGTCGAGCTGGACGGCGGCCACAAGGTCACCATCCCCGGCTTCGGCACCTTCGGCACCAAGAAGCGCGCCGCCCGCACCGGCACCAACCCGGCCAACGGCAAGAAGATCAACATCACCGCGAAGAACTACGCCTACTTCAAGGCCGGCAAGACGCTCCGCGAGCGCGTGGCCAAGTAGTCCGAGCGACGTCGGCGCGGCCCCGCGGCGCGCCACCAACCCCGCCGACGAGTTCCCCTCGTCGGCGGTGTTGTTTTTGAGATCGGTGTGCGCGGTGGCCTTGCTGCCTGGTGGCTGAACGCCGGTCTAGGCATACCCTTGACGTGCCTAGGGTGGAGCCGTGCGAGCGGGCCCCTCAGACGCCGCTGTCGCCGCTGTCGCCGCTGTCGCCGCTGTCGCCGCTGTCGCCGCTGTCGCCGCTCCCTGCCGTGTCGCCCGTGTCGCCGGGTGCGACCGGCCCCACGGTGAGCGTGGCCGCGCGGGACTGGCCGTGGATGTTGGTCACGGTGACCGCGTGCGGGCCCTCGGGCAACAGCGGGACCGTGAACGACACCGTCTCTACGCAAGGCGCGCAGTCGGCGGCACAGGCGTCGCAGTCGTCGCACGAGGTGCACTCGTTCGTCTCGCGGCAACTGTCGCAGGCGCTGCACTCGGCCCGGTCGACGTCGGTGACGGTGGCGGTGCTCGTCCCCACCCGCACGACCGTGTCGGACACGGTGGTGAGCGCCCGCCCGGTGGCCACGACCTGGGCCCCGGCCGGGGCCGTGTCGGGCTGCAACGTCGGCTGGCCGAGGTCGCAGTGCAGCGTGTACGCGCTGCTGGACTCCTCGCAACAGAGCAAGGCGGTGAGGAACATGAACATCGACGCTACCACTCCGTGGTCAACAGGTCTTCGGTCGTTTTTTGGCCTGCCTCGGCCACTTCTCCGCCCGGCACGGTCCCGGGAAGGAAGGGCATGGATCGGCCCCCCGCCATCGGTCGCCCGGTGGCCTCGTCGATCTGCGCCCAGACCACGCTGCCATGGCTTCCGAACGCCCGGTCCTGATCCTTGGGCACTGCCCGGCGGGTGTATTCCATCCAGATGGGCAGCGCGGTGTGGCCGCCCGTGGCGGTGGCGCCCAGGGTCTTGGGCTGGTCGTAGCCCACCCACACGGCGGTGAGCAGGCCCGGGGTGTAGCCGACGAACCACGCGTCGCGGTTCTCGTTGGTGGTGCCCGTCTTGCCGGCGACGCGCAGGCCAAGCTGCGATGACTTCGCCGCCGTCCCGGCGGTGGCCACTTCGACCAGGAGCCAGTTGGTGATGTCGGCCACGGCGGGGTCGAGGACCTGGGGCCACTCGGCCGGTGGGGCGTGGGCCTCCAGCACGTTGCCGTCGCGGTCGACCACCTGCTCGATGTAGTGCGGTTCCACCTTGCGGCCGCCGGTGGCGAAGGCGCTGTAGGCCCTGCCCACCTCGGGCATGGTCAGGGAGGCGCTGCCCAGGCCCATCGAGAGGTCCACGTCCATCGGTGACTCGATGCCCAGCGCTCGGGCGAGTTGGTACACGGGGTCCAGGCCGATCACGTCGAGTACGCGCACGGTGACGACGTTGCGGGAGAGGGCCAACGCCCGGCGCAGCGTGATGTCGCCCAGGTAGTCCTCGCCGTAGTTGGCGGGTTTCCACAGTTGGTTCTTCAGCGTGTTGTAGACCAGCGGCGCGTCTTGCACGATGGTGCCGGTGGTGAACTTCTTGGAGTCGATGGCCGCGGCGTAGACGATGGGCTTGAACGTCGAGCCGACCTGGCGCATGGCCTGCGTGGCCCGGTTGAACTGGGTGTCCTTGAACGACACGCCGCCCACCATCGCGACCACCGCGCCGTCGCTGAGCCGGTAGCTCCACAGGGCCCCCTGGATCTCCGGCTCCTGGAACAGCGAAACGCCCACGAAGGGTCCGTCGCCGGCTTCCTTGTAGGTCTTCAACGCCTCGGTCTTGCGGAAGTCCTGTGCCTCCAGTTCCACCGTGATGACGTCGCCCACCTTCAGCGCGGTGTTGAGGTCGTCGATCCGGCGGCGCGAGGTCGTCTTGCCCTCCTCGACCGGGAACGCCCAGGTCGTCCAAGACAGCGGGATGAGCCCCCGCACGCCGCCGAGGTCCACCACGGCGTGCTTCTTCTGCACCTCGGTGACGACGGCGGTGTACCACTCGCCCTCCACCACGTCGCCGAGCTTCTTGGTGAGCGCGGCGATCTGCTCGGTGGCCTCGGCCGGCTCGAGGTGGGCGCTGGCGCCCCGCCAGCCGCCAACCTTCTCGTCGGCGTCGCCCACGCCGCCCGTGACGGCGCGCTGCGCTTCCTGCTGCAGCGCCAGGTCGCAGGTGGAGGTGACCACGAGGCCATCGTTGTAGACGCGCTCCTCGCCGTACTTGGCCACGAGGTCGCGCCGGATGTGCTCGGTGAACCACGGCGCCATCAGCAAGAACTCGTTCTTGCGGGCCACGACGTTCAGCGGCTGGTCGTAGGCGGCGTTGGCCGTTTCCTGGGAGATGTAGCCGTTGTCGACCATCTGGCCGAGCACGTAGGACTGCCGGGCCTTGGCCTTGTCGAGGTGCCGGTGCGGGCTGTAGTCGCTCGGCCGCTGCGGCAACCCCGCGACCATCGCGCTCTCGGCGAGGTCGAGTTCGCCGACGTGTTTGCCGAAGTACACCCGCGCGGCCGCTTCGACCCCGTAGGCGCCCGATCCCAGGTAGATCTGGTTGAGGTACAGGTAGAGGATGTGCTGCTTGTCGAAGGCGCTCTCGATGCGCCGGGCGAGCAGCACTTCCTTGATCTTGCGCGTGAACGTCTTCTCGCTGGTGAGCAGGAAGTTCCTCGCCACTTGCTGGGTGATGGTGGAGGCCCCCTGGGCCTTCTTCCCCTTGAGCGCGTTTCGCCCCACGGCGCGCACGATGCCGAAGTAGTCGATGCCCCCGTGGTCGTAGTAGGCCGCGTCTTCGGCCGAGATGAAGGCGTCCAGCAGGTGCTTCGGCATCGTGTCGATCTCGACCACGTAGCGGCGCTTCTGGTAGATCTCCCCCATCAGTTGGCCGTGCTGGTCGTACACGACCGTGACGGTGGGCGGCCGGTAGTCGCGGAGCGTTTCTACGCTCGGCAGGTCGCGACCGTAGTAGTACGCGACGCCAGCGACGGTGGCGATGGCGGCCACGATGCCAGCCAGGAGGAGTCCGGAGCCGCCGGCGAAGAGACCAGCGGCCCACCGCAGCAGGCGAAACCCGCGCTTGGCGGTCGGCTTCGGTGGCCTGGGCGGCTTGGCCGGGGGTGCGCCGCGACCGGCGGGTGCCGGGGCACGACGCGGCCCGGCTGGAGGGGCAGCACTCCGCGACGCGGAGGGCATCGCCAGGTCGGTCGCGGGGGTGGGCTCGGGCACGCGGGCCGGGGTGGGCTCGGCCGGGCGTGCGGGGGTCGGCTCCACCCGGCGGGGGGCCGGGCGGGGTGCGGGCGGCGTGGGTTCGGCCCCCGGCGGTGGAACCGAGGCCACCGACATCACCGGGGGCAAGGATGGCCGTTCCTCGTCGCCCTCGAAGCGCGCACCGCGGCTGCGGAGGAACTCCATGGTGCCCGGGCGGTAGCTGATCGCGAGCGGCTTGCCGCAGACGCACTGCCGCTCCACACCGGGGAGCGGGTAGGGCTCTTCGATGCGGAGGGGATGATTACAGTGCGGGCAGGTGATTTTGAGGGCCATCCGCCAGGACTTGTCCCCGCCTATTGCGGGGAGCTTGCGTGAGTGAGCGCCGGACCCTATCTTCGAGGCAGATCGCATGCGAATCATCCGGCACCTGTTCGTGCTCTCGGGCATCGGGATCGTGGCCCTCACCGGCTTCCACCTCGCTGCCAGCGCTCAGACCTACGTCGCCTCCCTGGAGCCTCGCTCCAGCACGCGCGACCTGACCAGCCGCTGGCCTCAAATCGGCAGGCAACACTACTCGCTGGCCGACCTCTCCGCGATGGAGCCGTCGTTGCAGCAGGTGGCGAGCCGCTACGTCGATCCCGGCCGCCGTGACTACGCGAAGATGTTCGCTGCGGGGCTGGAGGCGGTGGAACACTTCTGCCCCGAGGTGCTCCTGCGGCTCGACGGCGACCGCCTGCACGTCCAGGTGGACCGGTTCAGCACGGTCTTGACCGTGGCCGAGTTCGGCGACGAGGCCGACCTGGTGGCGGAGGCCCGCCGCGTGGCGCAGATATTGGAAGCACAGCTTCCCCCGGGACAGTACGCGCTGCCCGAGATCGAGTACGCGTTCACCAACGGCATGCTGAGCACGCTGGACCCGCACACGATGCTCTTGAAGCCGGAAGCGGCCAAGAAGATGCAGGAAGACAACGACGGCAGCTTTGGCGGCCTCGGCATCAGCATCAAGATGGACAACGGGGAGTTGATGATCGAGTACCCGATGGTGGGTACGCCAGCGTCGAAGGCGGGTCTCAAGCCCGCCGACAAGATCGTCAAGATCGAGGGTGAAGGCACCTTCAACATGGACATCGAGGAGGCGGTCTCCAAGATGCGCGGTCCCGCCGGCACCAAGGTCGAGATCACCATCATGCGGGAGGGCTTCGACCTGCCGCGCGACGTCGAGATGGTGCGCGCTGAGATCAAACCCGAGGCGGTGTGGAGCGAGTTGCTCGACGGCGACGTCGGCTACGTGCAACTTTCAAGCTTCCACCAGATGGTCGACAGCCAGCTGGAGACCGAGATGGCGTCGCTGGCGCGGAAGGCCGGTCCGGGGGGGCTCAAGGGGCTGGTGCTCGACATGCGGGACAACCCAGGAGGGTACCTGGACCAGGCCCGGAAGGTCGCCGACAAGTTCCTGAAGTCGGGCGTGATCGTCGCGACCGTCGGCTCCAGTGGCATCGACCGCGAGGAGATGAAGGCCAGCGCATCGGGGACCGAGCCGGCCTACCCGGTGGCGGTCCTGATGAGCGGCAACAGCGCCAGCGCGGCGGAGATCGTCGCCGGTGCGCTCAAGAACACCGAGCGCGGGGTGATCATCGGCGAGCGGAGCTTCGGCAAGGGCTCGGTGCAGGAGCTGATGGATCTCCCCGACGGGGCGCGGCTGAAACTCACGGTCAGGCGCTACCTCACCCCGGGGGACCACAACATCCAGGAGATCGGGATCCCGCCCGACAT
>CAYHRZ010000096.1:0-13055 GCA_964359125.1 uncultured Klebsiella sp.
GGGCCCGCATACACCGAACCACCGTAGGACGCCGCTTGGAGACTGCGGAACTCGCCCCATCCCGACCAGAACAGCGGCACGCGGGGGTCGGCCGTGAGCCAGGATGGGGACAGCCCGGTGTAGTAGCCGTAGCCGTCCATGTTGCTCTGCCCGGCGAGGATGTACACGTCGATGACTGATACATCCCCCGATGTATCAGCGGACGTGTCGTCCGGCGACTCGGCGGAACTATCGTCCCTGTCCAAACCAGTTTCTTCGACCTCGCACGACGCCCCTTCCCGGATCGTCCCCTCCCCGCACGTCAGGGGCGCGGCGCAGGCGAGGAGGGCAACCACCCCCGCAGCCTAGCCCGGCGGGATGGCAATACCACCGCCCGGCGTTACTCGCCGCCACCTCGGAGGCCGCAGTGCAACAACGTCCCCTTGTCTTCCTCGTGATCGGCACCATCTTGGGGGTGGCCACCGCGGCCGTAGCGGTGTCCCCGACCGACATCATCGCCCAGCGGAAGACCCCGTCCTCCAAGGAGGCCCTCTCGCTGCCCATGGCGGAGAAGCCGCCCGCACCCTGCGACGCGGCGCACGCGGGCTGGATGTACTTCGACGTCAACATGCGAAAGGGCGGCGCGCAGGCCTGCATCTGCCTGCAGGACAACGACGCCACCTTCCAGTGGTCCACCTTCGGGGGCACGACGTACGAGTGTGACTAGCGACAATTGAGCCCCGAGCAAATTTCTCACGCGCTATATTGACACCAGAACGTCGGGGTGTAGATATATCTCATGGACGAACTCACGCTGGTCGACCTGTGCGACGCCGCCGACGTCTCGCCGCGCACGATCCGCTACTACATCACGCGGGGGCTGCTCCCGCCGGCGTCCTCGCACGGGCCCCAAGCCACCTACACCCAAGAACACCTGCACCGGCTCAAGCTCGTCAAGGCCCTGCAACGGCAGCACCTCCCGCTGGCGGAGATCCGCAAACGCATGGCTACGCTGGCCGACGGCGAGGCCGAGCAGCTGCTGGTAGGCGCCGAGCCCCAACCCGCCGAGGCCCACACGCCCAGTTCGGCGCAGGACTACATCACCGGGGTGCTGTCGCAGTCCCGGTCCCCCGGCTCGCGCAGCCCGTTGGCTCAAACCTCGCTGCCCATCCCGTCCCACGCCCACCAGCCCGGCGCCCCCGCGCAGCCGTCGCTCTTCCAGGGGACCGTCCAGAGCACCTGGGAGCGGCACCACGTGCACCCCGACGTGGAGATCCACGTCCGCCGCCCCCTGGACTACCACACCCGACGGCAACTCGACCGCCTGTTCGACTTTGCCCGCCAACTCTTCAAGGAGAACCCATGAGTCTCGTCTTGACCGCCGACCGCAACCTCGTCTTCGCCGGGGGCGGTAGCCACCGCCACCTGCACCTCCGCTACACCGCGCCGCCCGTCGCCAGCGCCAGTCCCCGGCCCCGCGTGGGCCTGGCCTTCTGCCTGGACCGCTCGGGCTCGATGGGCGAAGGCAAGCTCGAACTCGCGAAGCAGGCGCTCCTGGCGGGCCTGCGAAAGCTGCAGCCCACCGACCGCTTCTCGATCACCACCTTCGACAACCAGGTCCACGTGGTCGTGTCTGCGAGGGGAGCCACCCCCGAGAACATCGCCGACGCGGCGCGGTACCTGGCGGCCATCGAGCCCCGGGGTAGCACCAACCTCTTCCGCGGCATGCTCACCGCCTGTGGCACCCTCGCTCCCGACCTGACCCCCACCGACTTCTCCCGTTGCCAGCTCCTCACCGACGGACAGGCCAACCAGGAGGAGACCCGGACCGACGAGCTGTGCCGGCACGCGCGCGAGCTGCGCGCGCGGGGCATTGGCCTCTCGACCTACGGCGTGGGCACCGACGTCGACGAGGACCTGCTCCGGGCCATGGCCGACGCCGGGGCTGGCAACTACTTCTACGTCGCGACGGCGGCCGACATCGAAACGCACGTGCTCAACGAGCTCAAGGACGTCACCGAGATGAGCCAGTTCGACGTCGCCTACCACCTCGCGCTGCCCGCGGGCGTGGAAGTACGCTGGGTGGGACCCGGCGCTCGCTCGTTCACGCGTGGCGAGTTCACCGTCCCCGTCGGACACCTCGCCAGTTCCGAGGTGAACGACACCGTCGTCCAGTTGCGTTTCCCCCACGGCGACCCCGGCGCCTCGGCTACCGTCGACGTCACCGTGTCGCACCGGGACGAGGGCCGGGGCGCCACCGCCTACCACGCCTTCACCTACGCCCTCGCCGCGGAGAACGAGGCCCAGGCGCGCGACGCCGCCGTCGATGCCCTCGCCGCCGGCCGCCACGCGGACATCGCCCGCCTTGCCGCTGTCCGCCTCAACCGGCAGGGCGACTACCACGGGGCGCAGCGTCAACTCGGCCGGGTGATCGAGCACCTGCGCCGCTACCCGCCCGAGAACGCCGACGTGGCCGCACTGCGTGCGGCGCTCGAGGCCGAGCAACTCCGCTTCCGACACGACGTGGGCGAGCATACCCGCAAGGAAGTCCAGTTCACCAGCTCGTCCTCCCTCCGCAGCAAGTCGGCGTACGGCACCAGTCGCCGCGACGAGCCGTGAAGGCCGCGAATCAGTTCACCTGTCGCAGTCGCGACATGCCCCGCCGCAAGCCGTCGAGGGTGAGCGGGAACATCGGCACCAGCGCGCCGATCGCCCGCACGGTGGGGTGATCCCAGTAGCGCTCGGGATCCGGGTTGAGCCACACGCTCGCCGGGCAACGCTGCGAAAACCGCTCCATCCACTGCACCCCCGTGGGGCCCGGCTCGCCCCAGCCGGCCCCCTGGAACAGCTCCCACGGCGCCATCGACGCGTCGCCCACCCAGACCAGGCGGTGCTGGGGAGTGAGCTTCTCCAACACCTGCGCCGTGGGCGTGCGTTCGAAGGTCCGGTAGTCCTTGTACAAGTACCCGTAGGGCACGTTGTGGAAGTGCCAGGCCTCGAAGGTCTTGAACGTCTTCAGCTCCTTCGCCGCCGTGAACAGTCGCGACACGAGCTGCGTGTGGGGCTCCATGCTGCCGCCGGTGTCCATCAACAACACCAACTTCACCCGGTTGATGCGCTCGCGGTGGATGTCGAGTTCGATCTCCCCGCCGTTCTTCGCCGTCTTGTCGATGGTGCCGTCGATGTCTAGCTTCTCTGCGCCTTCACGACCAAACTTCCGCAGTGTTGCCAGCGCGGTCTTGAAGTCGCGGGTGCCGAGCGTGAGGTCGGTGCGGTAGCCGAGCCAGCGCCGATCCCCCGCCACTTGCACGGCGCTGCGGCCTCCCCCCTCGCCGCCCACGCGGATGCCCTGGTCGGCCCGCCCGGAGTGCCCAAACGGGGAGGTCCCACCCGTGCCCACCCAGCGGTTGCCGCCGTCGTGGCGTTCCTTCTGCTCGGCCAGGCGCTTCTCCAACTCCTTCCGCATCGCCTCCAGCGACTCGAAGTCGTGGTGGACCCGCTCGCCGGTGGCCTGCTTGGCCTGCGCCAGCCACTCGGCCAACTCGTCCTTCAGCTTCGGCGGCAGTTCCACTCCCTCGAAGGTCGCGGTGAACGCCACGTCGAAGCTGTCGTAGTGGGCCTCGGTGTGTACCAGCACCGCCCGGGCGAGGAAGTAGAGGCTGTCGAGGTCGTCGCACAGCCCCTGCTCGATGCCCCGCAACAGCGCCAGCCACTCCCCCGCGCCCACCCGCACGCCCTGGGCACGGAGGTTGAACAACAGCCCGAGCAGCACTACCGGCGCCCTCGCAGGGCCTCGAGGTCCGCCTCCTGCTTGAGCAGCACCCCCGTGAAGGGGAAACGGGCGGTCACCTCCTCGGGAGACACCCCCGCGCGTACCAACACCGTGAGCCAGTCGATCAGCTCGCTGGTAGACGGCTTCTTCCGGAGCCCCTCCTTCGCCCGCAGCCCGTAGAAGCGCTGGAACGCCGCCTCCACCAGCTTCTCGGGCAGGCCCGGGAGGTGAACGTCCACGATCTTCCGCATCCGGTCGCGGTCGGGGAAGGCGATGTAGTGAAACACGCAGCGGCGGAGGAAAGCGTCGGGCAGCTCCTTCTCCGCGTTGCTGGTGACGATCACCACGGGCCGCTGGATCGCCTTCACCGTCTCGTCGAGTTCCGGCACGTAGAACACCATCTCGTCGAGTTCCCGCAACAAGTCGTTGGGGAACTCCAGGTCCGCCTTGTCGACCTCGTCGATGAGCACCACCGAGCGCTCGGGAGCCGCGAACGCCCGACCCAGGACACCCAGCTTGATGTAGCGCCGGATGTCCTTGACGTCGCCGTCGCCGAAACGCGCGTCGTTGAGGCGCTGCACCACGTCGTAGGTGTAGAGCCCCTCGATTGCCTTGGTGGTGCTCTTCACCGACCAGGTGTGCAGGGGCATGCCCAGCGACTCGGCCACGCTTGCCGCCAGCACCGTCTTGCCCGTTCCGGGCTCACCCTTCACCAGCAACGGCCGACCGAGCACCATCGCCGCGTTGACGTCGGCCACCAGTCCCTCGTCCGCCACGTAGCGAGCCGAACCCTCGAAGTGCATAGACATCGGGCCGCGCTATCGCGCCCGCAGTCCCGCTGCGTTAGCCCGCCCGACCCGCCTTCCCCCTCCCGCCCGGATCTCCCCTTGGAACGCAACCTGTGCGTCCTCTTCGACTTCGACAACATTGCCAAGGGCTCGCGCCAGGAGGGCCTCGGCGAGTTCGACGTCCGGATCGTGATGCGTCGCCTCAAGGACCTCGGCCGCATCCTGGTCGCCCGCGCCTACTGCGACTGGGACCGGTGGCAACGCCACAAGACCCGCCTCGCCGAGCAGGGCGTCACGATGGTGGAGCTTCCCGCCACCGGCCACGGCGACAAGAACCGCGGCGACATCGCGCTGGTCGTCGACGCGATGGAAATCGCGTTCAACCGTGAGTATCTTGATACATTCGTGATTGTATCGGGCGACAGCGACTTCACGCCGTTGGTCACCCGGCTCAAGGAGCTCAACCGGCGCGTCATCGGCATCGGCACCCGCGGCTCCACGTCGCGGCTCATCGCCAACGTCTGCGACGAGTTCATGTTCTACGACAACCTCGTCCAGGCCACCACCCGCGTGCAGCAGGTCCAGCGCGAAGACGACGGCGACGTCGACGAGCGGGGCAAGCTCAAGCTGGGCGTGGCGCTCGCCCTACTGGTGGAAACGCTCCAGAACGTGCAGCGCGACGAGGGCGGCCCGGTGCACGCCGGCGTGCTCAAGAACTCGATGAAGCGCAAGGTGCCCACGTTCAACGAGGGCGAGTACGGGTTCTCCACCTTCGCGCGGTTCCTGGAACGCGCCCAGGCCGAGGGCCTCGTGGTGCTGCGTCGCGACGACCGGGGTGGTGGTTTCAAGGTGGACCTCAGCAGCAGCGCGGCGGTCGACGGCGAGCCGAACGGCAACGGCGGCGAGCCGAGGCGCGCGCCGCTGCCCCCCGTGGCCGAAGGCCACGCGACCGAGGCCCAGAACGCGGAGGAGGGCGCGGGCCAGCAGGCTCCGCCCCCTCGCCGCCTGCAGCGCCCCGTGGTGGAGGCCCTGGAGGCCCTGCAGGCCGAGGGACTCGACATCGGGCTGGCGGAGGACCGCCTGCCGATCCTGGAAGGCTTCGTCGCGGCCTGCGCCGAGCGAGTCGTCAAGTCCCGCAGGTTGGCCATCCAGTACCTGCAGGGCGACCTGGTGCAAGCGGGCTTCGGCGCCGAGGGCGTCCGGGCCGTGCTGGGCTCGCTGGTCCGCACCGGCGCGGTCCTCCACCCCGACGGGGACCCCGTCCGCGCGCCGACCGCGCCCATCCAGACCCCCCCGCACGCCGCCGAGCTCAACGCCCTGCTCGAAGAGCGGGCGCTGGAGATCCTCGGCAGCAAGCGACTTCGAGTAGGCCCGCTCGTTCGCAACGCGATCTTCGCCCCGGAGGGCTACGGCGCCGATGCGGAGGCGGCAGCCCGCGACGCACAGGCCGACGCCGACGCCCAGCTAGCCGACAGCGGCCTGCCGCCGGGCAGCGACGAATCGGGCGACCTGCCCCCCGGGCCCGAGGAGGACCCGCCGAGCACCGACCCGGCGACCACCGCGGCGGTCGACGCGGCCGCCCAGGAAAACCGTGACCCCGGTGACGACGAAGGCGCCGCCGCCAAGCCAGCCGCCAAGCGGCCCCGGAAGGTGGCCCCCTCGGGCGACTCACCAAAGCCGCGGGCACGTCGCCCGCGCGTGAAGGCAACCTCCGACGGCGAGTAGGCGGTGGTGGGGCGGCGGGGGCCCTGCCCCCGGCCTCACGCCCTCCGCGCTGCTACCGGATCATCCACCGCTCGCCGGTGTGCTTGAGTCGGCGCTCGCGCTCGAGGCGGCGGAGTTCCGTCTTTACCTCGGCGTCGGTCATGTCCTTGAAGGGGCTGCGGTGCCGGATGCCCGCGAGGAAAACGCTCTCCTTGAGCCCCTTCTCGCCGTATTCCTTCAGCCGGGTGAGCGCGTCGTCGCGCACGAAGGCAGCGCGCCGGGGATCGACGTCGGCGGCGGGCGTCTTGGCCACGCCCACGCGCTTCTTCACGGCGGGGGCCTTCTTGGGGGCCGCGGCCGTGGCACCGGTGACGGTCTTGGTGGGCCGGGTGGGGAGGATCACGTTCTCCGCTTCGTCGTCGTCCCACGTCGCGGCGAGCGCGTCCAGCGTGGCGATGGTGGCCGCGGAGCCATTGCTCGCCATGTCCTTCACGGCCGCCCGCAGGCGATTCGGCACCTTGCCCGGGGGCAGCGCCGCGATCTCGGCCAGGAACTGCCGGCGGGCGTCGCCCTCCGGGAGGTCCACGATGTCGCGGGCGGCGCGGGTGGCCCAGTTCTTGAGGTCGGCGCTGAGCGACGAGGGCAGAGTGGCATCAGCCAGGGCGAAGAGGTCTGCGATGCAGCCGGTGTCGATGCGGCCAATGTGGAGGCGCAACAAGTCCGCCACCAAGGCGCTCACGGTGGCGGCATCGGAGTGGCGCAACTGGTCTACGCTCTCCTTCTGCACGGTCAAGTCGGCCACGGGAACCTCGCTGGGGCGGGGCGTCTAACGCGCGGCACCGTCGGCGGGGCCGATCGGCGGCCGCTCCCAGAGCAACTCTGGCTCGCCTAGCCGCTTCGCGGCCCACCTTCCGAGGACGAATAAGAAATCTGAGAGGCGGTTCAGGTAGGTCATGGCGCCGTCGCCCACGCCCGGCTCCTCGCGCATCAGCCGGACCACCTCACGCTCGGCGCGGCGGCAGACCGTCCGCGCCTGGTGGAGGAACGACCCCACCGGACCCCCGCCCGGGAGGATGAACTCCTTGAGCGGACCCACCTCCTCGTTGAGCGTGTCGATCCACGTTTCCAACTGCAAGACGTCGGTGGCGCCCACGCGGAACATGCCCGGCCAGCGGTCCTCGGGGCGAGTCGCGAGGTCCGAGCCCACGTTGAAGCAGTCGTTCTGCACCCGGTGCAGCATGCGATCCACCTGGGCGATGGCCTCAGCCGGAGCCCCGGACTGCTGGTTCATCATCCGGACGATGCCGAGGATGCTGTTGAGCTCGTCGACCGTGCCGTACGCGGCGATCCTGACGTGGTCCTTGGGAACCGACTGCCCGCCCACTAGGCGGGTTTGTCCCTTGTCGCCGGTCCGCGTGTACACCCGAGTGATGCGCATGCCGCGTCCTAGCCCGGTCGCGCCCGGGCCGGGATGGCTACTCGGCGATGCGGCACTTGCCGAAGCCGCAGCGCCACGTGAGGTCCTCGCCCGGCTCCACGTCGAACGTGCCATGCGAGACGAACGCGCCACCCTCGCCGGTAGCCGCGAACAACTCGTAGGTTCCCGCCGACACCGTGCCAGGCGCGCGTCGCTTGCCCTGCCCCACGAGGTACGCCTCGGCACCGAAGACCATCACGACCGCCGGTTCGCCGCGCGGGGGCGCCGGGGCTGCCTTGGCGTTCCTCGGCGCCTCCGGCGCCGCGAGGCCCGGTGCTGACGCGGGCGGCCGGGTCGCCGCCGGCGGTTCGGCCAGGACCGCCACCGCCTCCGACGACCGGGCCCGGGCCGCGCTCTCCGCCTCCCCGGTGGCGAGGGTCACGTAGGTCAGCCAGCCCACCAGCACGAGAGCGAGCGAGGCGACCCCGAGCAGGCCGAGGACAACCACAGCGGCGACGATGCCCTTGAGCCAACCACCGTCTCGCCTCGGCGCGGTCCGCGGGGCGGGCACCAGCGGAATCGGCGAGGGTGCGGCCACGGCCGGGGCGCTGTCCCGGGGGCCGGTGGGGCCGCCGTCGGCGCGCACCGCCAACTCCCGCCAGCGGATGCCGAGGGCCTCGAAGTCCCCCGCCATTTCGAGGGCGTCGGTGTACCGGCGGGCCGGGTCCACCTGGAGCGCCCGGTCGAGCAAGTTCACGGCGTCCGTGACCAACCGCTCCTCGAGGCGGTCATTGCCCAGCGTGCCGCTCAGCGCCTGCGACACCGCCTCCCGGTCACGGTCCGGCAGCCGGTCCGGGGATGAGAACGCCGCGGGGTCGAGGTCCCGGTCGGCGAAAGCGTTCGGCTTTCGAAGGTGAACGTCGGCCACCAGCGCCGCCCGATGGGACCGGAAGTGGTGGGCGTGCGTGCCGTTGGAGGGCATGCGACCACCCCCGCGCAGCAGCACTCTCATCCTCAAGAGCGCAAAGAACGTGCAGCCGATGGACCAGGTGTCGGCCGCCCCAGGCAGCGGCTTTCGAGCGTTGAACAGGGCCTCGGGGGCGATGAAGTTCTCGGTCCCCAAGATCATCTTGGTCGCCGCCCAGTTGGCGTCGTCGATCGAACGCGACTTCGCGGCCCCGAAGTCGGTGAGCAGCCAGCGCCCCGACTCGCTGAGCAAGACGTTGCGCGGCTTGATGTCGGCGTGGATCACCCGCCGGCCCAGCTCGATCTCCGCCACGGCCGCGTACTCCCGCACCCGGCGGCACACCTCCGCCAGCGCCGCACACAGCTCCGCGAAGGCCGCCGCGTCCGAGCACCGACCCGCCCACCAACGCTCCAAGTCCGCCGGGCACCACTCCATCACCAGGCCCGAGGCCGGGTGCCCGATCACGTCGTACAGGCGGGGGCACGGCGGCTCGCCCGGCGCCCGGCACAGCGCCTCGAACACCTCCACCTCCCGAGCCAGGGCCTCCATCGCCAGCGGGTCGTCTTGTCTGGCCAGCTTTGCCGCGATGACGACGCCCTCGCGCACGCTGCTCCACCCCGTGGGGGGCCCAATCGCCACCACGGGACGCACGGAGGCCATCCCACCGTCCTGGCCCCCCTGCCCAGGCGCCAGGCGGTAGCGCCGGCCGCTCCGGCCTACCCAGCCGTCAGAAGTGACCGGAGATCCCGACACCGGCCCCGCCGTCGAGGACGATGCCCCAGTAGCCCACCCCCATCCCGACGAGCAGGACGCCGCCGGATGTCAACACCAGGGCGTTGGTGAGCGTCTGGGCCGCCACCAACTCCTCGGTCGAGTTCGCATTCTCGAACTCGCCGTGCGTGGCGAAGGTGGCCGCGTAGATCCCCGCTGCACCGGCGATGCCCACCGCGCCCAGCACCATCAGCGGCGTCTTCTCCGGGGGGCGCAGCCGGTCGATCTTCACCGCGCCGGAGTCGGTGTACTCCACGTTGGCCACTTGTTCCTTCTTCTTCTCCCTGGGCTTCTTCTTGGCCTCCTTGTCGGCCTTGGCCTGCTCCTCGGGGGTGAGCCCGGAGAGCGTCTGGTCTTGGAGGAACTGCTCGGGAATCGCGTTGCCCTCGATCACCCAGGTACCACGGACGGAGCGGTCGCTGGTCGCGACCTGTTGCAAGACATGAGGGCGATCCGCCGTGGCGGCCGCCTTGTCGAGCGGCCGACCGTCGAGCGCCAGGGTGGAACCGGCGGGTTGGGCCAGCACCTTCCCGGGAATCTCGGTCGGGGGAATGGGTGCGCGGGCACGTTCTTCCTCGAACACCTGCCGCATCGGGTTGTCGAGTTCCATCTCCTGCGCGTCCCAGTTGTAGGTGGGATCGAGTTCCAGCGCCGACCGGAACCACTGCCGCGCCTTGTCGTTTTCCTTCTGCAAGTAGTGGTAGGCGCCCACGTAGCGGTAGGCGCTCGCGAACACCATCGGGGGGATGGGGTTGCCGACGCAACCGATCCCTGCTTCGAGCCGCGCGCCGGCGGTGTTGAACGAGGCCTCGTCGAGGTTGCGCAGCGCCAACTGGACGGTGGTGAGGTCGTTGACGAGTTGTTCGCTGGTGTAGGCCGCAGCGCACCCGGCGTGGGCAACTCGCGGCGCGAGCGCCCCCGCGCCGAGGAGGGCGGCGAGCAGGACGGGGCGGATCGGGACGGTGCGCAGCATGGATCCTCGTGGCGGGAACATAGCACCGCCGATCGTAGCACCCCGGGAGCTACTTCACTTCGAAGTCCAACGGCATCAGGGCCAGCGCCTCGGCCGGCATCGCCGCCAGGAGGCGCGCTGCAGGGGGCAATTCGCCTAGCCAGCGTAGCTCCGGGAACGCCAACATCGCGCGCCGGCGGAGGAGCCGGAGCATCCACGAGCCGGGCGGTGCCACCGACACGTCCCACGTCCGCGAACGCTCGACGCCAGCGAGGACCTGGGCCCTGGCCACCGCCACGTCGAGCCCACCGAGGTGATCCACGAGGCCGTGCCCGTGGGCGCGGCGGCCGGACCACACCCGCCCACGGGCCAAGGGCTCGATCGTCTCACGGGGTCGCTTCCGACCTGTCGCCACGCGCTCGACGAACGTCTGGTACATGGCATCGAGTCCCTCACGGACCCGCGCGCGCGCCCCGGGGGAGAAGGCCGTCTCGGCAAACACGTCGGCGTGGGGACCCGCCAGCACGTCCTCGCTGTGCACGCCGTGACGCTCCATCGCCCCGCGGAGCACCGGCTTGCCCGCAATCACCCCGATGCTGCCGGTGATCGATGCCGGGTGACAGACGATTTCGCTGCACGCTGCCGTGAGGTACACGCCCCCGGAGGCACAGACGTCGCCGTAACTGGCGACGACTGGCTTGCGCGCGGCCAGTCGCGACACAGCTCGCCACGCGAGATCGCTCGCTGCGGCACTGCCGCCCGGCGAGTTCACCCGCAGCACGACCGCGCGCACCCCGTCGTCGTCCTCCCACTGCCGCAGGCGTTGCACGACGACCGCGGCGGGGACCACCGGCATCCCCGGCTGCCCCTCCCCGTCGACGATGGCGCCCTCCAGGCGGAGGATCGGGATGGCCGGCACCCCCGCGATCCACGCCGCCGCGGCGCGCTCGCGCCGGTAGCGCGCGTACCAGGCGCCGAAGGGCACCACCCGCGGCCGGGTGCCCACCAGCGCCTCCACGTGGGCGCGCACCTCGTCGTCGTAGGCCACGCCGTCGAGGAGGCCGCGCTCCACCAGGGCCTCGGCGGACATCGGCGAGGCCCCCACCGCCTCCAGCACCCTCGCCTCGGGGATCCGGCGGTGCAACGCGATGGCCGACACCCACTCGGCCTGCAGGTCGTCCAGCAAGCACCGCATCGCCTCGCGGTTCGGAGACGAGGCGAAGCCCCGGGCAAACGTCTCGCCGAAGGCCTTGAACTCCCCCACAGCCTCCACGTCGAAGTCGATGCCATGTCGCGACAGAAAGTCGCCAAAGAAACGGAGGGTGGTTCCCAGCCCCACACACCAGGTCTGCGCCCCGGGGCGGGCGTAGGCCCGGTCGCAGCCGCTCGCCAGCAGCAACTCGGCGTTGCCCACCGCGTCGAACTCCGCGACCACCAACCGCCCCGCCGCTCGCACGGCGGCGAGGGCCTCCACCGCCGCGATCAGCGAGGCCTGGGCCCCGCCGAGCCGTTCCACGCGCAGCCAGATCCCGCGCACGTCCGGCGCGTCGGCCACCGCCCGGATCGCTTCCGCCGGTGGCAACGGCGCGCGGCCGCCCACGTGCAGTTCGAGGAAGGGCGCACGGAACTCGGCCACGGCGCGCCGCGCGGCCAGGAGCGCCCACCACGGGAGAGCTAGGAGGCGAGGCGTGGTGGAGGGGGTCATCATCGGCGTGCAGGGCAGTACGTCCGCGAAAGAAGCCTGTCAATGGGCCCGTGGGCGCTTGACACCACCGCGCCCTTGCCCTACGAATGCGCCCCTCTCGTCCGGAGCCCGGGTGTCCACCAAGATCTGCCCGAACTGCAATGCCGAGGTGCCCCACGTCGCCAACCTCTGCAAGCACTGTTTCCACGACTTCCACGTCGTGGCCCCCAAGCGCAAGTCGCCGTGGTGGACTCTCCTGTTCCTCGCCGTGGGCACCTCGCTGGTCTCGTCCCTCGCCTTCACGTACATGTACGGGCAGTTCCGCACCGAGAACATCAGCATCGACCGCGAAACCCAGTCGATCGTGTTCATCACCAAGACCCCGGACGACGTCAAGACCAACCGCGTGGCCTGGAAAGACGTGTCGAACATCGAGTACGTGCGGAACTCGCACCCCTTGGCCTACGTGGTCTACGTGGTCACCACCCGAGGCGAGCGGCTGGTCTACGCGGGTGGCAACGACCCCCTCGACTTCAAGGCGAGCGAGCTTGCCGAGTTGATCGGCAAGCCGGTCGTCGAGAAGGACGAGTACGACGGCCCCAAGATCGAGCCCAGAAACTGACGCCAGCCCGGCGGCGGGCTAGCTTCGCCGCACCCGGAGACCGGCTTGCTCGAATCGGCGCTCGGCATGTTTTCATCGGACCTGGCGATCGACCTGGGCACCGCCAACACCCTGGTCTACGCCAGCGGTCGCGGCCTCGTCGTCGATGAACCCAGTGTCGTCGCCACGCAGAAGGGTCCGGGCACCGTCACCGGCAAGGTGCTGGCGGTGGGGATGGAGGCCAAGCGCATGGTGGGTCGGACCCCCGGCAACATCGTCGCCATCCGGCCCCTGAAAGACGGAGTGATCGCCGATTTCGACGTCACCGAGTCGATGTTGCGCTACTTCATCCAGCAGGCCCTGGGCAAGCGCAGCATGTCCAAGCCGCGGGTGGTGGTGTGCATCCCCTTCGGCATCACC
>CAYHRZ010000097.1:0-9166 GCA_964359125.1 uncultured Klebsiella sp.
GTGGCACGGCCGGCGGTGGCTTCCCCGGCCTCGGGTGGGCGCGCACTGGCGCGAAAGGTCTTGGACTGCGAAGCCCGACCGGGGGTGGGGCGTTCCCGCGCCGGCCGCCTTCTAGAGCGGGCGGGCCCGGCGCCGGCGGCCGTTTGGGCGATGCGGCTGGCCCTCGGTCGAGCCCTCTCCGCCTTCTCGGGAGGCGACGGCGATGCCGCGCTGGGTTCGGCCGAGATGCTGGCCGCGCTGAGGCCGGTGGGCATCGACCCCCTGCAGCTACGGAGCGCGCTGACCGGCCGGACCGACAGCCTCGTGGCCCGGGGTCTCGTCTGGGAGTCCGGTGGGCGTTTCGAAGTCCCCAAGGTGCTGGTCCGGTGGGTCCTCGGCGACGCGCTGGACCGCCTGCCTGGGTTCCGACTCCACCCTCCTGGCCCATTCGACGACCTCCTCGCTGCGCCCGCCGCCCGGCTCGCCGCCGCCCTCGGCGCCGGGGGGACCTTCGACATCCAGTGCCAGGACGCCTCGTTCGTGGTGGCGATGGCGCGCGGCGTGGCGCTGGCGCGCGGCCGGGGCTTGATCTCCGTGCACGAGTCGCTGGCCGTCGAGCCGGAGTGCTGCGGGCTGGGGCAGGCCGCCATCGTGGCGGCCGCCGAGGGTCACGACCTCTGCGTGTTGAGCTCGTCCGAGAGCGACTGGCGCGACGTCCCGGGCATCGCCCCCCCCGGGGTGCTGGTGTTCCGCCACGCGGAGCCTCTCCTCGACGACTTCCTCGCGCTGCGCCGGCCACAGCGGGGCGGGGCGCCGGGTGCCGGGGCGCCGCGTGGCATCCCGGTGGATGGGCTGCGGACCGACGCACTGCGAGTCGCGGCCTCGCGGGTCTTCGGGACGCGGGGGGTGCACGGGGCCCTGACGTGGTCGGGGGCGGAACGCTTGGCGGGGATGGTGGAGCCGTTGATAGCGACCTGCGGCTCGCTGGACGGCGCCTTCGCCGCGTTTGCCGCCCCGAGCGACGGTGCGCCGGCCCCTGTGCCTGCGTGCACCCTGGATCACCTGGTGGTCGCCGACGCGGTGAAGGCGCGACTGGAGGCGGTGGTGAGATCGGCGCGGTCCGGCTCCCGGGCCGTGGTGCTGCTGCACGGCATTCCCGGCGGGGGCAAGAGCTACGCCGCCCGGTGCCTCGCCGGCTCCCTGGGCCGGCCGGTGCGCCCGCTGGTGGAGTCCGAGGTGCGTGAGATGTGGTACGGCGAGACCGAGAAGCGCATCGAGGAGTTCTTCGCCGCCGCCAAGGCCGACGACGCGGTCGTGGTGATCGACGAGGCCGACCAGTGGCTGAGCGCCCGGCAGGGTTCGGCCGCCGGTCCGGGCGGGGCGCGCGTGGGCGAGGTCAACCTGATGCTGATGCACCTCGAGCGGTTTGATGGGGTCGCCGTGCTCACCACGAATCGCGCGTCGGCGCTCGACGCGGCGGTGTCGCGACGTGTAGACCACTGGGTTGAACTCGGGCTGCCCGATCCCGAGTGCCGCATGGCCCTATGGGCCTCGGCCCTCGCCGCCAGCGACGGCGTCGAGGGCATGGAGCTGTCCGCCGGCGAACTGGTGCTGCTGGCCGCCGTCTCGCTCACCGGTGGCGACATCGTGGCCGTCGTGCGCGAGGTCCGGAGCACCCAGCTGACCACGACCGCCCTGCTCGCGGCAGCCCGGGCCCGCTCCGAGCGCGCGCAGCTAACGACGATCTTCTGAGCGGGCGAGGCCCCCCGCGCCTACGGGGGACAGGCGCCGCCGAACAGCAGGTAGCACCGGTCCAGGACGCGCCACGAGGCATCGGCGTGGCGGGCGTCGCCGACGACGACGACGGCCCGGGGGCTGGTCGATGGCAGTGCCCCCGGCGCGGCGGGGGGGAGACCTGGCAGCGCCGCGAGGCTCCCCGCGAGGGTGTCGGCGGCGCTGGCGGCTCGGGCCCGGAGGCGGCGGTAGGCGCCGTCGATCTCCGCCGGACCAGGGCGCTCGCCGAGCGTGCGGGAGGCGAGGACCACGGCCTCGGCGACGTCCTCGCCGGCGACGTCGAAGGTCGCGGCGGCCCACCCCGGCCCGGCGTCGGGCTCGACGTCGTAGGTGAGGCCCGCCTCCTCGCGCAGCAGCTGGACCAGTCGCGACTCAAAGTCGCCCGCCAACCAGGCGTCACGCACCAGTTCGTCGCCATGCCCAGTCGATGCCCAGGCCACCACCACCCGCGCTCGCGCCTCACCCGGCCAGTCCACCCAGGCGCGCTCGATCGGAGGGCCCAGTTCGCCCGGCGGGACGGGAGGGTGCGCGGCCCGCAGGCTGTCCACGATCGCGCCGAGGGCGGCGGACCCCGTTCGCGGCCGCTGGGCCGCCCGCGTGTAGGTGGCGGTGGCGGGGTCGCCGACCGCCAAGAGGGTGGCGGCGTCGAGCAGGACGCCCGGGGCGCGGCTGCGCGCTCGCCATCGATGGCGCAGGGCGCGCCGCGTCGGGCACGACAAATGGGGCCGGGCCAACAGCGCTGCCTCCACCTCCGCCTGGACCACGGGCAGCACCCCCTGGAGGCCCTCCACCGCGACGGTGCACGCACGGCGACCGCACGCGGCGAGCACCGTGGCCCCGGTCCACGCCGAGCGCGCCTGGGCCTGCGCGGCCGCGGCTTCCAGCACCGCCTCGACCACGGAAGGGTGGCCATCGAGCGCCGCCCGGTCCAGCCGGATCTCAGCGCGGCCCAGCAATCCGTCGCCGGCCACGCCCCACGCCAGCAGCAGGGCGCCGGTCACCGGCGCAACCGGATGCCGGGCACCGGCGGAGGCAGCAACGTCGAGCGCGGCAGGACCACCAGGACCGTCACCGAGGACCAGTCCAGCCACCGCGCCGCCGCCCGGCGGGTCTGTTCGACCGACAACCGCGTCCAGGCCACGGCCTCGGTCCGGAGGCAGTCCGCGTTGCCGCTGGAGACCACGCACCCTGCCACGATCCGCGCTCGGAGGGCCAACGAACCCCGGGCCCGCGCGAGGTCGGTCAACTGACCGGCGCGAGCGGCCTCCAGCGCGGGTGCCGGGAGTCCCCCGGCGGACAACGCGGCCAGCGTCCGGCGCAGGCGAGCGGCGTGTTCGCCTGCACGCAGCGCGCCACCGCCGCGCTGGAAAACCACCGCACCGCAGTCCCGACCCGCGGTGACTCGGGTCCCGCCCAGCCAGCGCGCGATGGCCTCGACGGCCACGCGCTCCCCGTGGTCGCGCGCGGGGCCTGGCCACGCGAAGTAGGCCTCGCCCTGGGCCACGTTGTCGCGGGTCCACGAGCGACTGGCCGGGCCGGCTTCGCACGGCTCGACTTCGGCGTCCCGGGCCCCGGTGTCCAACGGCGCGTCCTCGGTGGGCGCCGCGGCGAAGGCCGCTCGGACGCGGGCGGCCGCGTCGACCGGCATGTCCCCGGCCAGCACCAGGACGCTGCGGCGTGGATCGCGTAGCCGCGGCCACTCGGCGAGCACGTCGGCGGCGCGGAGCGAGGGCGCCACGGGCGCCTGCGGGTGGCGCGACCAGGCGCTACCCGGGCCCCAGAGCAGGTTGTCCAGCGTGAACTTGTCGAGGGCGTGGGCGGCGGAGAGGGCCTCGGCCGACTCGGCCGCGAGCACCCGGTGTTGGCGCGCGACCGAGGCCTCGTCGATGACCAGACCGCTCCAACGCTGCGCCTCCAACGCGAGCAGTCCGTCGAAGTTCCGGTCGTCGGCCGGCACGGTCGCGCCCAGGCCCGACCGCTCCCGGTCCGTCCACCCATGGCTTTCCCCGCCCAGGGCGCCCAGCCGGTGGTCGTAGTCGGCCGAGCCGGGAGCAATCACGCCGAACGAGAGGTGTTCAGCCAGGTGCGCGAGCCCGGCCTGCCCCGGGGGGTCGTCGCGAGCGCCATTGTCGAAGATCCACTCGGCCACGAGCTCCCGGCGCGACGGGTCGGGTGCCAGCACGACCCGCAGGCCGCCCGCGACCGAGGTGGTCTCGGTGGCCACCTCGTAGGCCTCGGGCGGCGGCAGCACCCCCGCGATCTCGACCGGGAAGGGCACGCCCGCTAGGTGCCCGCACGCTTCTGCAGCAGCACCTCGCCCACCTGCGCCCCCGGCAGGGCGGTGTCGGCGAGTTCAGGCTCCGCCGGTACGGTGCCGTCGGCGTGACGCAGCACGCGGCAGAGCGGACGGGAGAAAGTGCCCACGTCGCGGGCGCCGCTGATGGAGATGACCACCCGGCCGTCCTTGAGTCGAAGCAGCGTGCCGGGTGGGAACGCGCCGATCTTGTTGACGAACAGTTGGAAGAGGTGGGGATCGTAGGAGCTGCCCACGGCGCTTGCCATGCGCACCAGCGCCTCGGCGGGTGACATGAACGCGCCCTGGGGGCGCAGCCGGGTGTAGTTCTCGAAGTCGTCGGCGATGTGCACGATGCGCGCGTACAACGAGGGTCGGCGGTGGTCGCCCCCCAGCTCCCGGTGGTGCTCCAGCGCCACCAGGAGGCGTTTGATCTTGGCTTGGTGGAACCCGCGCTGCTTGAGCAGGGCGCGGACGCCGGCCAAGCCGTGGTGGGCGAAGGGCACGCCTGCGCCGTCCTCTTTGGAGGCATAGCCACAGTCGTGGTACATCGCCGCGACGCCGAGATCGGCGAGTTGGGCGGCAGACAGACCGAGCTCCCGGCCGAGGAGCACCGAAAACGTCGTCACGCGCAGCGAGTGCTTGGCGAAGGCCCCACCGCCCGCGCCGGTGACGAAGTTCTCCTCGACCGCCAGCAGGTTGTCGTCGCCGCTGGCGTCGATGAACTGGTTCACGAGTCGACGCACGGGGAGGGGGTTGGGCACTCGCTCCGTCGCCAGCCCGTCCCAGGCGTCGGCGATGACCCCGCTGGCCCGCTGGAGCGTCTTTTGTAGTTCCACTTGCGACGCCGTGCGATCGGCCTCGCCGGTGAGCCGGAGGCGGAAGCGGCCCGACGGGGTCACTTCGGTGATGCCCTGAGCGCGCAGCGCGTCGCCGAAGGCCTGCAGCGGGCGATCGCCGGTGGCCTCCGCGGCGATGCACCCGCTCAACGCGCGCAGTTGCACGTCGTCCAGCGGTCGCTGGAACGTGAGCCCCCCGCAGCCGTGTCGGGCCAGTTCGGCTTCCAGTTCGGCGGGTCCTGACATCCGCTCGTCCATCCGGACGCGGATGTCGTTGACGTAGACTTGGCCCTCCACGCAGACGATCATCACTTGGCCGACGAGGCGATCCAGAGTGCGGAGGGTTGCCACCAGTTGAGTGGACGGCTCGTCGAAGGCGTGGTTGTCGGGGGCGTGGATGGCGCGTAGCCGCACCAGGCCGTTCATCAGGCGCACGAACTGCTCGCCGCAGTCGCGCACGCGCTGCGCGAGTTGGCGGTCTTCGCCCGCCCGGGCCTGCTCGATGGCCTTGCCGAGGGCCTCTTGTCCAGCGCTGATCTCGTCGCTCATGGGTTGCCCCCTGCGCGCATCGCGCGCCTCCGCCGCACCATGGTTTGCGTGCAGTGCGCCTGCAGCTCGCTCCCCGCCCGTTCGTGGACATGCTTGATCAGCGACTCGGCCTCGTCGGTGGGCAAGAGGCCCAGCCCCGACACCGCCGCCCACTGCAGGTTGGCCTGTCCGGGCAGCACGGCGCCGAGGATGCCCTTGGGTTTGCACCACTCGCGGAACAGGTTGAGCGCCGCCGCGGCGTCGCTGTTGGCGATGGCTGCGCCCAGGGCGCTGGCCTCCGCGCGACTGATCCTCACTGCCGCGTCGCGCCGGAGCCGGGCGGACAACGGGGCGAACGCCGAGTTGGCGTGCCGGGAGCCGACCTGCTCCAGCGCACGCACCCGCACCTCCTCGTTCTCCGCGGCCGCCAAGCGCAGCAGCGCCCGGATGGTGTCGGTGGCGGTGGGGATGGCCTCGAGGGTGTGTAGCAGTTCGAGTTGGACTTCGAGGTCGTTGCGGTCCAGGAGGCGCGGCAACAGGTCCTGCGTGCGCCCGAGGTCGCTGTTGCGCAGCACCCGCAACAACTCGCAGCACAGCGCCGTGGGGGCGGCGGCGGCGGCCTCGACGATCTCGTCGCCGCGCGAGGCCACGTAGGACTCGATGAGGCGGCGGGTCACCCGCTTGGCCGCCTCGCCGTGCTCCTCCGCGAGCACCGCGATGAGCGTCTTCATGTGGTCGCCGGGCAGCGACGACAAGAGGGCGTCGAGTTCCGGGGGCGCCTCGACGGCGTCGCGGGAGACGCTGTGCAGGAATCGCGCGAGGGCCGCGGGCGACACGAAGCTCTGCAAGAACTCCGCGCAGGCGCGGTCGCCCTCCGGGTCGCTCACGTTGGCGGAGGCGGCCGCGTAGGCCAGCCGCACGGTGTGCGCCAGGAGGCCCTCGGCGAAGAGAAAGTCCCGGGTCTCGTTGAGTTGCGCGACGACGTCGGTGAAACGGAGGGGGCCGTCCGTCTCGGCCAGGGCGTCGAGCAGCGACTCGCACAGTTGCACGGCCAGCTCGGGGACCGACTGGGAGGCGTCTTCCAGCAACAACTCGTCGATCGCTGGCTGCGGGACCTCGCGCCACTGGACCCGCACCATGTTGGGGCGGACGGGGATGGGGAGGTCGAAGTCGTCCGGCGCGTCGATCTGCACCGCGCGCCCCTCGCTGGGGGCGCTGACGCCGCCGTCGTCGGCCTCGTCCTCCGTGTCGGCCACGAACCCTTCCACCGCGTCGAAGCTCAGCTCCTGGAAGCCCGCCTTCCACAGCAGCACCACGAGGTCGTCCTCGGTCTGGCGCACGCCGACGTACCGGATCGACACCACTTCCAAGAGCTTCAGCAACTCGTGCCAGGACAGCCCCGGGCGCATGACCACCCGGCGGATGCCGTCGCGGTAGAGGCGGAAGGCCAGCGAGCGCTCCCGGTCCCGCTCCAGGTACACCACCTCGCCGCCGTGGATCATCTCGAAGGGCCGGATCGTGAGGTCCAGTTCGCCGTACTCGTCGAGAAATCCACTGGCGGCCCGCTTGAGGTTCTCCAAGAACACCCGGATCGCCTCGTTGGTGGGCTCGTACAGCAAGAAAGACCGGGCGGCCCGGGACAGGGCGAGCAGGACGGCGTTGGCCGCGAGGCCGCGGGGCGACGCGCCGAGCCTCGCCTCCTCCTTGAGGACGTCGTCTACTTCGGCGGCGCCTTCCTCCTCCGGGTGGATCGGCTCGTCGAGCGCGGGTTCGTCGGGCGTCACCCTGCTACACTACCACGCACGATGATGCGGCTATGCGGCGATGTGGGGGGAACAAATGCGCGCCTCGCCCTCTGGGACGGCGCACTCACGGAACAACGCCAGTACCCGAGCGGCGCCCACGCGGACCTGCGGCAGGTCATCGAGCGCTGGCTTGCCGACAGCGGGGTGCGGCCGAGCGCCGCCTGCCTGGCGGTGGCGGGCCCGGTGGCCGACAACCGGTGCGTGGCGACGAACCTGCCCTGGGTGATCGACGGCGACGAACTCGGGAAGTTTTTCGGCTTCCCCGTCCGCATCATCAACGACTTCCACGCGGCGGCGCGGGGCACGACGCTCTTGTCCACGCGCGACGTGGTGCAACTCGGTGGCGGGCCGGTGGTGCCGGGGGCCCCGGTGGGCGTCCTCGGCGCGGGGACGGGACTGGGCGAGGCGTACCTGGTGGGCGGGCACGTGATCGCCGGGGAGGGTGGGCACGCGGAGTTCGGCCCGGGTAACGCCCGCGAGGCGCGACTGTCCGCCTGGTTGGTCGAGCGGTATGGTCGGGCGTCCTGGGAGCACGTGCTCTCGGGCGCGGGGCTGGTGAACCTTGCGCGCTTTGCGTGCTGGGAGCGGGGCGAGGCCGCGCCTGCGTGGCTCGACGACCGGGAGACGGCGGCCGCCAGGGTGAGTACCGAGCAGGCCGACGTCGTGTCCTGGTTCTGTGAACTGTACGGTTCTGAGGCTGGCAATATGGCGCTCAGGGTCCTCGCGCGGGGCGGCGTGTACCTCTGCGGCGGGATCGCCCCCCGGCTGGTGGCCCAGCTGTCGAGCGGTGGGTTCCGTCGCCGCTTCGAGGCCAAGGGCAAGCTGGGCGGCGCCATTGCTCCGGTCCCGGTTTTCGTGTCGATGCACCCCGCGCTCGGGCTCCTGGGGGCGGCGGCTGAGCTGGGCTCGGGGTGACGGTCGACGTGGCCGTCGTCGGCGCGGGCATCAACGGCCTCGCCACCGCCTTCCACCTCGCACGGCGGCTGGGCGGCCACCGGGTGGCCCTCCTCGATCGCTTCGCCGCGGGCCACGCCCGTGGTTCCTCCCACGGCGAGGAGCGCATCACGCGCTCGTCGTACGCGTCGGCGCGTTGGGTGGCCGATATGCAACGCTGCCACCGTGAGGGCTGGCCTGAACTGGAGGCGGCGCTCGGGTGCACGCTCGTCCACCGCGGCCCGGGCGCGGTGTTCTTCGGCGAGCCGGGTGGACCCCTGGACGACTACGTGCGCGCCGTCGAGGCGGTCGGCGCCGACGTGGTGGTGCTGTCGCCCGCGGCGGCCAGCGCCCAGTTCCCCTCGATGCGGTTCGACGGTTGCGCGGAGGTGCTCCACGACCGCACGGCGGGGGTCGTGGCGGCAGGCGCCGTCTACCGTGGACTCGGGGCCTGGTTGTCGGCGGCCGGCGTGGCGGTGGTGCGCCCCGCCCGGGTCGAGGCACTCGAGCCTGGGGTCGACAGGGTACGGCTGGTCGGGACGAGCGTGTTTGCGCGGACGGTCGTGGTCGCGACCGGCCCGTGGATCCGCGAGCTGGCACCCGGCTTCCCCGTGCGCCCCGTGCGGCAGCACGTCGGGTACTGGCGGCTGCCCGGGGCGGGCCCCGCGACCACCCCGGCTTGGGTGCACCTCGGCCGGGAGGGCCTGCACTACGGGCTCCCCACCGTCGCCGGTGGCGAAATGAAGGCGGCCTTCCACGCGGCGGGGGAGGGGGAGGGCGACAACCCCGGCCACCCCGGGGACGATCATCTCCCGCCGTCCCCGGCCGACGGCGCCCGCGTCGCCGCCGTCGACGCCGCCCTGCGCGGGTGGTTCGGGCCCGTGCTCGGCGGGCTCTCGAGGGTGGAGACGTGTTTCTACACGGTGGCGGCCGGCGACGAGTTTCTCGGTAGCTGGACGAGCGAGCGGGTCTACGCGATCAGTGCTTGCTCGGGC
>CAYHRZ010000097.1:9176-13045 GCA_964359125.1 uncultured Klebsiella sp.
TTGGCACCCCTCACCGGGGAGCGCGTGGCGGACGAGGTGATCGCTCGCTTGGGCTAGGGCGGACCCGGGACCTACTGGGGACTGGCCGTCCACGAGCCCTGGATGCGGAGCTCATTGCCGCTTTCGCGGTAGGTCTTGTCGAAGCTCGCGCTCATGGTGTCGCCCAGCCCCCCCGTGCCGGTGAACGGCGTGCGGTACTCGGTGCCGCCGTCGACCATCACCATGTCGCCGCTGAGGTTTCGCCCGTTGACCGTGCCCTCGATCTGGTAGTTCATGTCGTAGTCGCCGTCGAGTCGGCAGTAGCCAGTGCCCGCGAGGGTGCCGTCGCGGGTGGCGACGAAGCTCACCGTGCCGGGGCAGTCGGCGTCGTAGTCGAAGTCGCCGCTGAGCCAGATGTGGGACGAGAGGGTGCCGGCATAGGTGTAGTCCACGTCGGCGTCGGCATCCGCGTCGGCATCCGTGTCGGTGTCGGTGTCGCCGCCCCCCTCGGTGACCTCGATACCCACCCGCCCGCTGTAGTGCTTGTCGTCGACCACCACGTCGACCACGACGTCGTAGTTGCCGGGATCGAGGTTCCGTGCGGTGGTGCTCTGGCCCCGGTACTCCTCGCCGCCGATCGTCCACCCCACGGTGTCGACGGTGGCCTCGCCCTTCCCCTGCGTCGCCGTCACTTCCAGGGGGATCGTCTCGCCTTCGGACCAACTGGAGCCGTGCTCCGGGGAGAGGATTTCCACCTCGACCGGCTCGGCTTTCTCGCCGTCGTCGCCCTCGTCGGCGGTGCCGGTGCACGACAGCAGGAGGAGCGAAGGGAAGATGAAGGGGCGCATGGTGCCAGTCTAACGCGGGTGCTCGCCCAGCCGCAGCTACCCCAGCGCCGCCAGCAACACCGCGATCGCCCGCGGGGCGTGGGGACCCTCCGGCGCCTCCGCCGGCCGCACGCCGAGGTCCACCACGGCGATGGGGTTGCGTTGGCTCGGGGGCATGGGCGGCTCAGCCACGGGCTCCACGCCCGCGTCGCGCAGGAAAACCCACGGCACCCGCTGCGCGAGCTCCGTGTCGAAGGCCTCGTGGCGCAGTTCCTCGCGCACGAAGTCGTCGTCGATCCGCCCGCCCAGGAGCAGGACCGCGCGCAGGCGGTCACGTAGGGCCGGGGCCTTCGCCAGCGCCCGGAGCACCGGGGTGGCGTCGCCGGCCACGCCGAGCACCAGCCGCTGGTGACGCTCGGGAACGAGTCGCGCGGCCGCTTCCAGGTCGTCCACGACCGCGTTCTGGAGGTGTGGAACGACGATGGGCTGCGCGCCCACCCATGCCAGCGTGACGTCTGCGAGGCGTCGTTCTACGGCCCCCAGCGCCGCCGGCGTGGCCTCGCCCAGCGACAGCCACGTGCAGGCTGCGCCGATGCGGCGCGCGGGGTCGTAGTCGTCGCCTAGCAGCGAAGCGTCCCCCGTCCACCCCGCGGCCGGGGCGCGCGGGCCTCGCGGTAGCGCCGCCTCGCAGCGCCGTTTCCAGGCGTCGAGGGTGCCGCCCTTGGTCTCCAGTTCCCCGCCGTGCAGGTTCGCCAGCACCAGGTGGTGAAACACGGCCGGGTCCCAGCGCGGTGGCCGTGGCCACGCGAAGTAGCAGGCGCCCGCGAAGAGGGCGAGGAAGGCCGACCACAAGACGGCGTCGGTCATTTCACCGCCAGCGTCCACCGGGGGAGCGGCGGGCCCACGGTCTTCGCCCGACGCGCCACCAGGTGCAGCGCCGTGAACAGGGCGAGCCACTCCCAGAAGGGCTTCTCGTCCAGGCTGAACTCCACGAAACTCCAGGCGAAGTACCCGGCCATCGAGGCGGGCATCGCCCAGGCGATGACCTCCGCCTCGGTACCGCGGCAGTCGCGGATCGTGCTGATCGCCATGCGAGTGACGGCGACGACCAGACCGCCGAGCAAGAGCAGACCCACGACCCCGGTGTGCGCCAGCTCGCCCCAGAAAATGCCGTGCGGGTAGCGGTACACCGAGTTGTACAGCCACTCGCTGTACTGCCGCAGGTTCTCCACGTAGCCTCCGGGGCCGATGCCCCGGCCGAAGGTCTCCGTGAACATGCCGGCGCAGGCTGCCCAGTTCATCCCCCGGATGTCGCGGGCGAACAACACGTCGATGTTGGCGGAGATGCGGTTGAGGCCCTTGCCGATGTCGCCGATCTCGCCCAGACCCGCGATGGCGAAGAGCACCAGCCCCACCGCACCGAAACGAAGGAACCAGCGACGGAAGTTGGACTGCCCCATGGCAACCAGCAGGCCGCCGATCACCACCGAGTACGCGCCGCCGCGGGAGCCCGAGGTCATGGCCGCGAAGAAGATGAAAACCGCCGACAGCAATAGGGCCCAGCGCAGGACCGCGCGCTTCTGCACCAGGGCGAATGCGGCGGCCGCGTGGATGACAAAGCTCAGGTTCATCGCGAACCAGTTGGGTTGCTGGCCCAGGCCCGTCTCGCGCCCGCCCGCCTCGGCCGTCTTCCACTGGCTGGAGTAGTCGGTGAGGCCGAGGAGGTCGCCGAAGATGGCCAGCACGCCGATGAGCACGCAGGTGCCGATCCACCACCAGAGGGCGGTCTTCACGTGCTCCCAGGTGTCGACGAAGGCGAGCACCACGGACGAGGTGGCCAGGATCACGCTCAGGGTCACGATCTCCTTGGCCCCGTCACCGACGGAGGTGCACCAGGACAGTCCCACCAACCGCCAGAGCATGATCCCGATGAGCACCGCTTTCCACGGCCAGTCCATCCACAACTTGCGCTTGCTGAACACGGCGCGGAGCCCCAGCGACACCAGCGCCAGGAGGAGCACGGGCTCGAAGAGGCCGATGTTGATCTTCCCGATCGAGAAGAACGACATCGTCCCGGTGCTGAGCAGCCGGGCCGCGAGCATGCCGCACACCGCCCAAACGGGGTTGTCGAGGAGGAACACGGTGACGATGAACGCCGCCGCGAGGACCACCGGGACCTTCCAGTCCAGCACGAAGCTGGCGAGGAGGACCACCTGGATGGCGACGACGCCCGCGACCCGCCACGTGCCCGGCTCGTCCCAAATCGCGCGTAGCCGGTTTTGCATCGTCGGCGCGGTAGCCCCGACGCCCGCGACGTGTCAACCTGTACGCGCATGCTTCTCCACTTGGTCGCGGCCGCGAGCGCCGCAACACTTGAGGTTGGCCCCGCCGAGGCCTACACGACCATCTCGGCCGCGATCGCCGCCGCTTCCTCGGGCGACACCATCCTCGTAGGGCCCGGCACCTACACGGAGACGCCGGACCCGCGGGGCAAGTCGCTGACCATCACCAGTCGAGACGGCCCGCACACCACGCGCATCGTGGCCAGCGACACCATTTACGTCGACGGTGGCAGCCTCGAGGGGTTCACCTTCGACCCCGCCTACAGCACGGCCATCGGGGTCCAGTCGGGCTCGCCCACGCTCCGCGAGTTGGTGATCGCGGGTCCGTCAACCTACGGCGTCGTCGTGAGCGGTGGCACACCGCTCCTGGAGGAGATCCTCGTCTCCGACGCCGGCAGCTACAGTTTCGTGGCCAAGGGCGGCAGTCCCCTGATCCGGCGCTGCGTCAGCCTCGACGCGGCCACGTGGGGCTTCCAGGTGATCACGTCGGCCTCGGTTGCGAACATCTTGAGCATCGGCGGCAAGTACGGCCTGGTGATCAACAGCAACGGCGCCACCGTCAACAACGGGGTCGTCGTCGGCGCCACGTCGGGCGCGATTGCCGCTGCCGCCAACGCCACCTTCACCAACTGGGCGTTCCGTGACAGTCCCTACGTGGTGCAGTGTTCGGCCAGCGTGACGGCCACGTCCGTGGTCAGCAACACGTGCGGCGGCACCCTGT
>CAYHRZ010000098.1:0-13036 GCA_964359125.1 uncultured Klebsiella sp.
CGGCTCCCCACTCCCACGCAGGCGGCGCCTGGGCCGACAGCACGACGTCGGCCCGCGCCGCCAGTCCCACGCCCCAGAACGCGAGCCAGCCCGCCCGCACCCCCGCCCGCGCTCGTAGCTCGGGCTCGTTGTCGAACGGACCGGCCAGCTCCGGAACGACGGCGACGCCGACGCGCGCCCAACGACCATCGTGAGGCAGCACGACCAGGCCCCCGCCGACCGCGTGGGAGCCGTCCGTCCGCGCCCCGATCTCCCCGACCACGGCCACGCGCCTCGCCACGCCGTAGTCGATAGCAATGTTGAAGGCGGGTATTTCCCCGGCGGTGCCGGCCGTGAGGGTGCCGGTGGCCCGGAACGGCTCGGCGGAGACGAGGGAGACGAGGGAGACGAGGGAGACGAGGGAGACGATCACGGGTGCTCCTGGATGGGTGGTGCTTGCAAGGAAAATGCACAGATTCCGGGCCCCCCCGGCTGCGTGCGGTGGTGGCGGCAGCAAACATGGCCGCAGTCACGACGAGGTGCCGCCGCCGGGGAGAGCAACCCTGCCGCGGCCGTCGGCCCGGGCAGGCAGAGGGCCAGCGCCGCGCAGCCGCCGCCCAGCAACTGCCGTCGATCGACGATCACGGCGCGTCCTCGGTCTCCGAGCCGACGGCCAACGTCCAGGGCACGAGCGGCCCCTCGGGCGCTGGCGCCGCCGGCGTCCTCGCCACCGCGGCACCCGGGGGAGGGTCAGAGTGAAACAGGGCGCGGAACGCCGGGCGATCGGCGCCAGCCTGCTCGGCGAACCCGGTGACATCCACCGCTTCGCCGTCGAGGGTCCCGGTGACTCGCGTGGCCCCCGCCCAGATCGCCACGGGGAACACCCACAGTTCGGCGTCGACGTCGATGGCCTGCACGTCGAGGTCGAGCCCGGGCGCCTCCACGTGCCAGCGGACCGGCCAGGTGGCCCCGGAACGCTGGCTGCGCCAGGTGTCTTGGCGCGACACCACCATCGTCGCGGGGTCGATCGGCGTGACCTGGCCGTCAGCCGCGGCGATCCATGCCCGCGAGCCCGGCAGGCCGGTCATGCCGTCGCCGTTCACCCAGCCGATCGAGAGCGCTCGCCCGCCCGGTAGGTTCGCGCTGATCCACTCGAAACCGTCGACGTCGGCGTTGTAAATCCGTCCCCACTGGTGTTTCACGAAACCGGTGCCTTCAACCCAGCGCGTCTTGCCGCCCTGGGTCCACCGGCCGCTGACCTCCATCGCCTCTTCCTGCGCCCACAGGTGCGCCGAACCCGGAGGCATCTCCACCCGCCCGCCCTCTCCGGGGAAAGTGGGTGACCGCGTGGGCGTCAGCCTTATTTCCGTCGCGACAGGACCAGCGCTGGTTCGCAGCACCACGTCGGCCCCTTCCCGGCGCAGGCGCCAGTCGCCGTGGAACAGGTCCAGCGCACCGTCGTCGAGGAACCCCGCGGCGAAGAAGTCGGGGAAGTTCTCCCGGTCGGCCGTCCACGCGCCGCTCTCGGTCGCGAGCCGCGCGTACGCGGCGTGGAAGGGATTCGCGCCCAGAGGAACAGGCACGAAGGCGACGCGGTCGAGGTCCGTACGCTCCACGACGAACCCTGCGAAGAGCTGGTACAGCTCCCCCGTCTCGACGTCCGCGAGTTCGGCGTGGACGTGCCACCACTCGGTCTGGGCCCAGTCGTGCGGCCCGTCGTCCAGGGGCAGGGAGACTGTGGCGCCGATCGGCACGGCGCGCAGGTCGTGGACAACACAAGAGAGTAGGAACAACATGGTCATGGGCCAACTCCGAGGTAGGCGAGGGCGTGGTGAGCTGCGATTCGCCCTCCGCGGACAGCGTTCTCCATGCAAGGGAAGTCGAGCGGGGTGCGAATCCAGTCACCGCCCAGGAAGAGCCCTTCGACCGGTGTCTTCGACTGGGGCTTGTGACGGAGCGAACCCGGCTCGGCGTTCCAGTAGCGCCGCGCGGCCAAGCGGCTTCGCACCACGCAAGAGCCGATCACGCCCTCGCGGTCCATGCCCTCCCACCCGTCAATCCGGCGTACCGACGCCAGGCAGCGCTGCAGCAGCGTCTCGTCGTCGTCCCCCTCGAAGCCTGTCTCTTGCCCGACGAAGTGCAAGGCGGCTCCGACTGCGGGGTTGTCGCGGTACTCGGGGTAGACCGGCTTGTTGTCCACGACGAAACCGAGGGGGTTGCCGAGCCCGGCCACCACCGTCCGCGGCCCCCGAGTGACGCTGTTTCGGTGCCAGACGTGCAGGCCGAGAGGCGCCACGCTGGAGAGCTTGGCCACGCCCGCGAGGGCGGGGAGGGCCGCGAGCTCGGCAGGTAGCACCTCTGCCAGCGCGGGTGGCGGCAATGTGAGGATCGCCGCGTCGAGGTCGCTCCACCGCTCCTCGGTGTCCGGACCCGTGGGGACGGTACCCTCGAAGTACGGCTGGTCGGGCGGGTGGGGCAGGGGGGGAGCCAGGCGCAGGGCGACGAGCCTGCCGCCCACGGTCTCGATGCCGGTGAGCTTCATACGGCGGACGACACGTCCTCCGAGGCGCTCCACCCGCGCCGCCACCGGCTCCCACCAGATCTCACTCATCCCCCCGGCAGGGAGTCGGTAGTCAGACATCTTGTGGTCGCGACCGGCGATAGCGATGGTCTTCAGCATCGCGTAGGCCGAAATCTCCCCCGGCCAGTTGAGCTGGGCCTCTCGCGAGCAACGGAAGATGCTCGTCCGACAGAACGCCGGGCCCAGGCCGCGTTCGAGGCACCACGCGGTGAGGCAGGTGTCGTCGAGTTCCTCGGGCACCCCCGTGGCCAACTGCGCGAGCCCCTGGAGCAGGACGGTAAAGAAGTTGGCCTTCTCAGCGAGGCTCATGCCCGTGTACTGGAGCCCCTCCCAGACCTCGCGGAAGGGGCCGTCCACAAAACGCAGGTGGTGCGCGCGCTGGTCGCGGTCCTCCCAGATGACGAAGCGCGTGCCCGTATCCCAGCTCGTCGCGTCGGGATCGACACCCGAGCGTCGTAACAGCGCCCGCATCTCGTCGTAGAAGCCCATCATCACGTGCTGCCCGTGCTCGACGACGTGCCCAAGTGTCCGGTGACGCCACGAGGACGCCTTGCCGCCCAGGTGGTGGCCCATCGTCGCGAGCGTGACATGCACGCCAGCGCTGGCAAGGCACTCCGCGGCTGCGAGGCCGGCCGGCCCACTCCCGATGACAACGACACGGGGCATCGTCTCTCCTCTCGACGACAAGGAGCGGCGACGACCCCGGATGTCACCAGAAAATTCGTGACCGCCGTGGCGGCTTGCGACGGCGGCCTACGAGGGCCGTTATCCTGGGGTGTTGAAGCCCCGTCTCGCCACCGTCGTCGCCCTGGCCTGGGTGGCCGTCGCCCTGGGCCTCACCCTGTTCCTCGCCCCGCAGATGGGCATGCGCGGCTGGATGTGGCTCTCGGTGCACCACTGGCTCTGCGCGGTGGGCGCGGGCTGGGAGCTACGCGAGGACTACCGCCGGGGCAGGGCCGCGCGGGCGGCCGCGACGGCCGACGCTCACTCGGCGCACAGCCGGGCCGACTCGTAAGGATCGGTGGCAAACCACCAGGGAACGACCGTGCGAACCGGAGGCTTCCCCGCCACCCAGCTCGCGTGCAGGTTGGCGCCGACCGCAGCGGAATAACTCCGGGGCAACCAGAGTAGTGGCGGCACCGCCACCCCCGTCCAGAGCACCGTGTCGCACCTGACGTTCACCGCCTGCGGCCAGGCCTGCCGGGGGATCGCCACCAGCGAGCCCGGCGGCGGCGTGCTGCCCTCGTCGAGGGCCGTCCAGCCGGCGGCCTCCAAGTGGTGCTGCCACCCCCAGTGGCCCACGAACCGTCCCAGCCCCCGGCTGGCCACGCGCTCGGCCAGGGCCTCGTTGGCGCTGGCCTGGAGGCTGCCGTCGAGCGCCAGCAGGGCGCCGAGCCCCAGGCCCAGGCCCACCCGTAGCCGCGGCCAGGTGGCGGGCATGGCGAGGAGGATCGCCGGCAAGAAGGGCAGCCAGTAGCGCGCGGCGGTGAACCGGAGTCCGAGCAGGAAAACACACCCGACGACGCCCCAGGCCAACAGGAAGCGGCGGTCGATGCCGCCGCGATCGTCCCCCGGGGTGGGCACCAAGCCGCCCCCCAGCGACGACAACGCCGCACCACCCAGCGCGCCGAAACCCGCGCCCACGCCGCCGAACGGCACACTGAGGGCGGCGCCGAGGATCCCCCCCACGAGGGCGCGCCGACCCCAGGGAAAAAGCGGCAGGGCCGCCGCGCCGCCGAGCATGGCCACCGCGGCCGCGGCCTTGTGGAGGTAGTCGTCGCCGGTGGTGGCCACCGACTGGAAACGGCCCATGGCAAGGGCGTGGATCCCGCCGTAGGCGTGCAGGTCGTGGAGGCCCAGGAGGCCGAGCGGGGCAAGCGCCGCCAGCGCCGGGGCGAGCGGGCGCCGGTGCAGCCAGGCGTAGAGCAGCAGCACCGGCACGAGCGCGGCGCCCGAGTAGCGGAAGAGGGCGGCGCTGCCCGCGAGCAGGGCGAAGGGCCACGCCCGGGCGCCCCGGTCCACCCGGTCCACGAAGCCGCCCACCCCCGCGAGGGTGCAGGCGTAGAGCGGCATGTCGGGCAAGAGCGCCGTCGTCGAGACCAGCACGATGGGGCTGGCGAGCAAGCAGAGCGTGCCATCGACCGGCGAGCGGGCGAAACGCCGCCCGAGCATCGCCGCCCCCCAGGCCGCGAGCACCACCCAGGGCAGCATCCACGTGCGCTGCACCCACGGGGCGGCGGTGGCGACGGGGGCCAGCCACCAGGCAACCCCGGGCGGGTTCGAGAGCACGTCGAACGCGCGCTCGGCGCTCCCCTGCCAGTTGAGCACGATGTCGTGGGGCCGCCAGGGGTCGGCCGCCGCGCCCCGGGCGAGCGCCAGGAAGTTCGTCTCGTCGAAGTCGACCGGGCGGCCCAGGGTGGTGAACAGCGGCGCGAGGAGCCCGAGGACCAGTAGCAACCCCCGCCAGCGCATCGGGGGATCATGCCACAAGGGGCGGGCCCTCACCCGGCAACGGCGGGGGCCCTACTCCGTGACGTTCACCACGGTCATGAACACCGGCGAGGGGTTGGTGCAGGTGTTGCACCGCAGCGCCAGCAGCCACGTCTGGTCGGTGGTGAAGCCCTCGAAGCCCTTGCCGTCGGCGGTGACGAGGCCCCCGAGGGTGGCCTGGGTGCCGCCGTCGAGCTGGAGGGTGTAGAGGTCGGTGGCGAGGAGGTCGAGGTCGAGGAACTGCTCGCTGAGTTCCTCGGTAGACAGCCCGTCGTAGCTGGCCACCATCACCTCGTCCAGGTCCCCGGGGATGACCGGCAGGCCATTGCCGGAGACGCTGAGCAGCGACCAGTCGACGGTCCACGGGCCGGTGGCCGGGACGTCGAGCGGGGCCAGGGCGGTGAGGTCGAACTCCATGCTCACGATGTCGCAGGTGGGTTCGAGCACCAGCTCGGTGACGTCGCTCGTGGTAGTGGGCTCCAGGAACGCCACGAAGCGCGCCCCCTGGCCCGGCTGGGTGCCCGTCTGCAAGTTGAAGAGGAAGGTCCCGCCCCCCTCCTCGTACACCTCGATGGTGTTGTAGGCGGTGCCGCCGAAGGAGAACTCGCTGAGCCAGCACTCGGTCCGGTCGCCGGGCTCGCAGGAGACGTAACCGTTGGTGTCGGACTGCTTGAGGCTGTTGTTGGTGAGGCCGCCGCCCACGTCGTCCTGGGCGAGCAGGGGGAAGCGGGTGAGCCCGACGCTGTCGACGTCGGCCACCGGGTCCATGTCGTGGCAGAGCATGTCCTTGTCCATGCCGGACCAGTCGAAGTGGATGTCGACCAACTCGGCGGTGACGTAGGCGGGGATGTCGAGCCCGCCGGTCCACGTGTAGTTGTTCTCGTTGAGCAACATGATGACGTCGTTGCCGCTGTCGTCGTCGCTGCCGCAGCCGCCGTCCCCGGTGGTGGTGCAGGCGACGAGGGCGACAGGGACGTAGGTGAGCGCGCGGCGGAACATTGGGTCTCCCGGCGGGGGAAGCCCCCGGCAACGCCCGCCGGTATAGTAGGAGGAAGGGCCGATCCGCAAGCACGACGGCTGAGCTGGGGCGACGACTCGCCGGGAGGGCGCAGTTTTGAGCAACTTCAACGCCGACGTGATCGTCGTGGGGGCCGGGCACGCGGGCTGCGAGGCGGCGTTGGCGGCAGCGCGCCTGGGCCGCCGGGTGGTCCTGGTGACCCTCCGTCGCGACCAAGTGGGTCGGCTGAGCTGCAACCCCGCCATCGGTGGCCTGGCCAAGGGCGCCCTGGTGCGGGAGATCGACGCCCTGGGCGGCGCGATGGCGCGGGTGGCCGACGCCACCACCATCCAGTTCCGGCGCCTCAACACCCGCAAGGGGCTGGCGGTCCAGGCCAGCCGGGCGCAGGTCGACATCGACCGCTACCCGGCCCAGATGTCGGCGGAGATCGCGGGCAGTGGCGTGATGCTGGTGGAGGGAGAGGCCGAGGACCTCGTCGTCGACGGCGGCGCGGTGGCGGGCTTGCGGCTGGCCGACGGGCGCGTGATCCGCGGTCCCGCCCTGGTGCTCACCACGGGCACCTTCCTCGGCGGGGTGATGCACTGCGGGGACCGGCAAACCGCCGGGGGCCGGGTGGGCGAGGGTGCCGCCCACGCCCTGGCCACGTCGTTGTCGCGACTGGGCCTACGCCTCGGTCGGCTCAAGACGGGTACCACCCCGCGGCTCGACGGTCGCACCGTGGACTGGTCGCGCCTGCGGCCCCAGCCCGACGCCGGCGAGGGACAGTTTTCCTTTGGTCCGAGGGCGCCCCGCCTGCCGCAGCGCGACTGCTACATCGCCTACACCTCGGCGCGCACACACGGCATCATCCGCGCGGCCACCCACCTGTCCCCGATGTTCTCGGGGGCGATCGTCGGGCGCGGGCCTCGCTACTGCCCCTCCATCGAAGACAAGGTGACGCGTTTTCCCGACAAAGATCGCCACCAGTTGTTCCTGGAGCCCGAGGGACTCGACACCCACCGCGTGTACGTCAACGGCGCGAGCACCAGCCTGCCGGCCGAAGTGCAGTTGGAGCTGATCCGCAGCATCGAGGGCCTAGAATCGGCGGAGATCGAGGCGTTTGGTTACGCCGTGGAGTACGACTACGTCGATCCCACACAACTCGACCACCGCCTCGCTTTCCCCGACTTGCCTGGCCTCTTCTTCGCGGGGCAGGTCAACGGCACCAGCGGCTACGAGGAGGCGGCGGCCCAGGGCCTCGTGGCGGGGGTCAACGCGGCGGGGGTGGAGCTCGTACTCTCGAGGCAAGACGCGTACATCGGTGTGCTGGTCGACGACCTGGTGTCCCGCGGCGTGGGCGGGGAGCCCTACCGGATGTTCCCCAGCCGTGCCGAGCACCGCTTGCACCTCCGGGAAGACAACGCCGACCGGCGACTCGGGGCCACCGGGCGCCGACTCGGGCTCCTCGGCGACGAGGCTTGGGCGAGACTGTCTGCCAAGACCGCCGAGATCGAGCGCCTAGCCGCGCTCGCCCCCGCGTCGTTGCGCCGGCCGGAGGTGGGGTGGCGGGAGGCCTTCGGCGACGGCGTCGACGCCGAGGCGGCGGAGCAGGTGGAGGTCGACACCAAGTACGCGGGCTACATCGCCCGGGAGCAGCAGCGGATGGCGCTGTCGCGACGCTACGAGGGCGTCCGGCTGGATGGCATCGACTTCGCGGCGGTGACGGGGCTCTCGCACGAGGTCCGCGAGCGGCTGGCCGGGGCGCGACCGCCGACCCTGGGCGCGGCCGGCCGGGTACCGGGGGTCACCGCCTCGGCGCTGAGCGCGCTCACCGTCGCCGTGGCTCGTCGCGAGGGGGAAAGGGCCGGTTAGCTTCTGGCAATGTCTACCCAGAGCACCGGCGACCTGCTCGTGAACATCCCATGGTTCCGGCGGGTGTCACGCGACGAGATCAACCGGGTCGCCCCCTCGTTCGTGCCCCAGCGCCTCCAGCCGGGCGAGGTGCTGTGGAAACAGGGGGAGGCGGTGTCGGAGCTCGGCATCCTGGTGGCGGGCGAGCTGATGGCCTCGGTGAACGGGAAGGAAGTGGGCCGCGTGCGGTCGCCCGACCTGGTGGGCGAGGCGAGCGCGTTCTTCGCGGGGACGGTGCGTTCGGCGACGCTCCAGGCCAGCAACCCGGCGCTGGTGCTGGCCCTGACCACCCCGGACCTCCGGGCGCTGCGCTTCCAGCGCAGCGACGTGTACGCCTGCCTGCTGGACCAGGCGCTGCGCGTGCTGGTGCGGCGGGTTGCCAGCACCAGCCGCGAGATCGCCAAGCACGCCACCGGCGGCACCTTGCAGCCGTCGCGGAAGGAGCCCGGCGTCTTGGCGCGGCTGTGGCGCAGCCTGCGCCCGGGCGGGCCCACCGAACCGCCGATGGCGTTGGAGCCCCTGCTGCGGCGGATGCCGGGCATGCACGACCTGGACCCCGAGGTGGAGCGGCAGGTGGTGGGCGCGTTCACCGCTCAGCCGTTCGCGGAGGGCGAGATCCTGGTGCTGGAGGGCGAGCCCAGCAACGCGATGTGGGTGCTGGCCGACGGCGAGGTCGACGTGCTCCGCAACGTGCGGGGCGACAAGGCGGAGTTGCTCACGAAGCTGCGCACCGGCCAGCAGTTCGGCGCCAACACGATGATCGAGATGGGGCCGCGCTCGGCTTCGTGCGTGGCGGTCAGCGCCGGCTGGGCCTACCGCATGGATCGCACCGCCTGGGACGGGCTCCGGGGCGACGCGGCCACCCGCTGGCGCGAGTGCGTGCTGGCCACCCTCGCCAGCCAGATCCGCAACGCCAACGGCGCGCTGGCCCGGGCCCTGGCCGGCGCGGAGCCGGCCGCGCCGCCCACCCGGCCGGGTGCCACCACCGGCCGGCCCGCGTCGCCCGGCCTGCGCGCACCGTCACCCGGGGGCAAGGAGCGCGTGGCCGCCACCCACACCGACAACTTCGACGAACTGCTCCGCGCCAGCGGCTTCCTGGAGTCGCTGCCCACCGAGGAGGCCGAGCTGGAGAGCCTCACCTTCGAGGTCGACGACGCGAGCAAGCGCCGGACGCGCTGAACCGGCGGGGACCAGCCCCCCTCCACCTCACGGCACGAGCACCACCTTCCCGATGTTCTCGCGCCGGTGGAGGATGCGGTGGGCCTCGGCGGCCTCGGCGAACGGCACCACGGCGTGCACGTGGGGACGGATCGCGCCGGACTCCCACTTGGCCATCACCGCCGCCAGCCACTGCCCCACCCGCTCGCCCTCGTCCCACAGGTGGCCCATGTTGACCCCGAGGATGCCGAGGTTGCGGTTGATGAGCGCCACGGGATTCATCTTCAGCCACGGCACCGACGCCAGGGCCGACACCGCCGTCACAATGGATCGCGTGTCGCGACCCGCTGACATCGACGACATCCCGAACAGCGCGAGACGTCCCCCCGCGCGCAGGGCGTCGAGGCCCCGCGCCCAGCTCTCACCGCCGCGGGCATCCAGGATGAGATCCATGCCCACGTCGGGCATGGTGTCGGCGTGGCTGTCGAGGCAGTGGTGCACGCCGCGCTCCCGGATGAAGTCGTGCTTCGACGGACCCGCACTCCCCCAGATCTCGGCGCCAACGTCGCGACAGAGGTCGATGGCGGCGAGGCCCACCCCGCCCGCAGCGGCGTGCACCAGGACGCGATCGCCCCGCTCGACGCGCCCCATCACCCGGAGGAGCATCCACGCCGTGAGGTACACCACCGGGATGGCAGCAGCGACGGCGGGGCTCATGCCCTCCGGGCGCGGCGCCAGTTGGGCGGCCGGGACGCACACCATCGACGAGTAGCCGCCGAAGCGGGTCATGGTGAGCACCGGTCGGCCCAGCCACGACGGGTCCACGCCCTCGCCCAGCTTGTCGACGACCCCCGAGACCTCGTAGCCGACCACCGCGGGCAGCGGCGGCGCGTCCTGGTACAACCCCTGCCGGGCCATCAGGTCCGCGAAGTTCACCCCGGCGGCCTGCACCGACACGCGCACCTGCCCGGGGGCGGGATCGGGATCGGGCGCCTCGCGGACTTCGAGAACTTCCGGTGGGCCGGTACGAGGAATCCAGACTTGGCGCATAGGCCCCCCTAGCCGCCCGGGGTGCCGTTGGCCGGGGCCACCGCCGCGGCCTCGCAAGCCCGTAACTTTCGGGCCAGCCCGCTGGCGCGGGCGACCCTGCGCTCGATCGCCGCCGCCAGGACCTCGACCGGCCCGGCCACGGTGAGTTGCGACCGCGCGCGGGAGATGCCGGTGTACACCAACTCGCGGGTGAGCAGGGGGGTGATCTCGGTGGGCAGCACCACGACCGCGTGGGCGAACTGGGAGCCCTGGCTCTTGTGGATGGTCATGGCGAAGGCGCTCTCGTGGGCCGGCAAGGCCGCCACCGGCACCGCGCGGGGGCCCGCAGGCCCCGCGAAAATCGCCACCGGCTCGCCGGCAGACAGCCCCACGACGCCGACGTCACCGTTCCAGAGACCCGACTCGTAGTCGTTCTCGGTGACGATGATGAGCCGCCCCACCCACCACGCGTCTCGGTCCCCCGCGGCCCGCAACGCGGCGCTGATGGCGCGGTTGAGCGCCACCACCCCGAGCGGGCCCGCGCGGTGGGCGCACAGCACCCGGATCCGGTCCACCGCCGCGAGGGTCGCCGACCAGGCCGCCGGGTCCCCCGGACGGTTGCGCAGCGGGGCCATCACCTCGCCGTAGGCCGACACCACCTCGGCGAGGAGGCTGGGCGACAGTCCCGCGCCCTCGTGATCCACCCGCCGCACGGCGCCTTCACCCGCGGATCCCAGCGCCGCCAGGGCCCGGGCGAGGTGGACGTCCTGCTGCGCCGGGTCGCGAGATGCGTCGGCCAGCGCGTAGATCGGCTCGCGCAGGGCCTCCACCTCGAATCGAAACGCCGTCGAAAACGACACCATGCCGCTCGCGAGCCGTGGCGCGTCGACCCGCACGCGGCCTTCGACCGCCTCGGGGCCCCCCACCTCGGCGAGGGCGCTGGCGACCGTGGGCGGCAGCGAGACCTCGGGCACCGGGCCCGCGTCGGCCACGGCGAGGGCGAGGTCGCCCAGCACGTTCCCTGCCTCGACGCTCGCGAGTTGGTGACGGTCGCCGAGGAGCACGAGACGCGCGTCGGAGGGCACGGCCTCGACCAGCTTGCACATCATCGCCACGTCGATCATCGAGGCCTCGTCGACGATCACCACGTCGAAGGGCAGTTGTTTGACCGCATTGTGGTTGGGGCGCGAGGGGTGGGCCGGGTTGTAGCCGAGCAGCCGGTGCAGGGTGAGCGACTCCAACGACGCGACCCAGGCGCTGGCCGCGTCGGCCCGGGGGGCGGCGGCGAGGGCCAGCGACTCGCGTAGCCGCGCGGCGGCCTTGCCGGTCGGCGCGGCGAGGGCCACCCGCGGGGGGGCGACACCCTGGACTGCGGCCTGCCCGTACAACAACCGCAGCACCCTCGCGACGGTGGTGGTCTTACCGGTCCCCGGGCCCCCGGTCACGACGGCGGTGCGGCAAACCACGGCGACGATCCCCGCCAGGCGCTGCAGGTCGCTCGGCGCCGCGCCTGGGAAGTTCTCGGCCAAGTCGGCCTGGAGCCGGGCCACCGACACCACGGCACCCGGGAGCAGTCCGGAGCGCGCCACCAGGGCCCGCGCCAGCCGGGACTCGTAGTCCGCCAGGCGGTGGGACTGCAGCAGGCCGCTCGCCGCCACGAACGGGGCACCCGGCCCCACCAGCGCGCAACCAGCGACGAGATCGTGCCAGCCCACGCCCGGGAGCGACGGGGCCTCCACCCCCTCCCGGTCCAGCGCGAGGGTGGCGCCCACGGTGTCGAGGTGCACGCCCGCGTGCCCCGCCCTCGGCGCCCGCACCGCGAAGGCGAGGCCGAGCAGCACGTCGGGGCGGGACTCTCCGGCGAGGGCCGCGAGGCGGTCCACGACGTGGACCTCGCCGAGCGTGAGCACCCCGGCGGTGACGAAGGGTTCGGCCCGTTCAGACCAACCGGGCGTGCGGGCGTGCGGGGTCATGGGGCGATCTCCACCCGTTCGAGGAGGTTGGACAGCCCCTCCACCAGCGCCCGGGGGGGCTTGTCGAAGAAGGCGCCGTTGACCTGCGGGCCGGGAACCGCCGGCGAGGTGGGGACAGCGGGGGTGTCGGGGCCGGTCATGCCGCGGACGAAGAGGTAGACAGCACCGCCCACGTCGCGCTCGTAGTCGTAGTCGGGCAGCCGCCAGCGCAAGTAGCGGTGCAGGGCCACGAGGTACACCAGGTACTGGATGTAGTAGTGCTTGTGGGCCACCTCGCGGGCCATGTAGGGGTGGGCGTAGGCCCAGGGTCCCGTTTGCACCACTCGCCCACCGTGCGCTTCCCGGCGCCCCAGGGTGTTGGTCTTGTAGTCGGCCACGAACCACTGCGGTCGCCCGTTCACCTCGGCGCGAAACACGAGGTCGATGAAGCCGATGAGGAAGCCCGCCAGCGGGCGGAAGCCCATGCCCCGCACCTGCTCGAGGTAGCCGCTCGGCAGCGGCGTGGGTTCGCGGGCTTGGCCCAGCAACTCGGCCAACTCGGCGCTGCCCACGGCGCGGTGACCCGCCCAGTCCTCGCCGGGACCCACCGCGAGGTCGAAACCCAGTTCGTCCAGGCGATCCGTGGCCGACAACTGCCCAAGGCAAAAGCTCCCGAGCGGGCCTCCCAGCGGGGTGCTGAGGATGCCGGGCAGTGCCGACACCAGCGTGTCGTCGAACTTGCTGGTGGCAAAACCGTTGCGCTGGCCCTGCGCGCGCACCAACTCCGCCACGGACCGGTGGCCGCTTCGGGCCGCCGGGCCCTGGAAGTCGAGGTGCTCGAAGACGCCGTGCACCCAACTCCCGGCCTCCGGGCCGCCCGGGAACGGGGCCAGCGGCAGCGCGTCGGGGGAGGCGGCCGCCGGGCGTACGGACTCGCCC
>CAYHRZ010000099.1:0-12992 GCA_964359125.1 uncultured Klebsiella sp.
CGTTGCCCGACACGGAGCCGGCGGCGAAGGCGATGTCCGCGACCGGCCACACCTCGGTGCCGACGCCGGGGGCCGCGAAGGCCTGGGCGAGCAGGTCGTTGGTGCTGTTGGGGACGATCTCGTCGTTGTAGGCGGCCATCAGCATCAGGTCCGGCGCGTCGCGACCGTCGATGCGCTGGGCCTGGACGAGCGGCGCCCAGGTCATCGGGTCGCCGGGATCCATCATGGTCTGCAACATCGGGAAGGCGCGGTCCACCTCGCCCTCGTCGGTCTCCGACGGCTTCATCAGGTCGATGAGGATCGAGAAGGTGGGCGAGTCCTCGATGATCTGCGTCACCCGTCCCCCGCCGACCACGAGCAATCCCGCGTCGAGGTGGGGCGACAGCGCCATCGGCTCCGCCCCCATGATGCCACCGAGGGAAACCCCGGCGTAGCCGATGCGGTCCGGGTCGAGATCGGCGGCGCCGTCGCCGTCCCAGTCCACCCCGGCCCGGATGGCCTCGATCAACTGCAACTTGTCCCACGCCGACTGCCGGAAGTTGTCGCGCATCTTGATGCCGTTGATGCCCGGGGGAACCAGCCGCAGGGCGAAGATCATCAGCGGTTCCATGAGGTCGAGATCGGCCTCGGTACGCCCGGGGTGCTCGCCGTGCTCCACGGCATCTACGCCGATGATCGCCAGCCCGTTGGCCGCCGACACCTCCACCACGTCGTCACACTGGAAACGGTCGCCGCCGAGACCGTGGCCACACACGACGACCGGGAAGGGGCCGGACCCCGGCGGGAGCCAGGCGGTGAGCGGCAGGTCGTAGGTGGAGCGGACGGCAATGTCGCCGGGCGGGACCAGGCCGTCGGTGTCGCGGTAGTCGCCCACGTTCACCACGCCCTCGCACTGGCGCCAGGGGCCGTAGTCCACACAGGCGCCCGGCGTGATGGCGAACGATCGTGTCGCGACATCGGTGGCGACGGCAATGCCCTGCTCGGTGGCGGACTGGGTGGTGAAGGCCGTCATCGCGGCCACCGTGGCGGGGTCGATGTGGAGGGTGGAGAGCGCCTCGCGGTAGCGGGTGGACAGCGGGTGGTCGGCGCCCAGCGCGGGATCGAGCAGCTCTCCGAGGTAGGCGGAGGGCTCGATACAGGTCGACCCCGGGCTCAACAGGCCCGCCACCACCTCGGTGCCGGGCGGGAGCGGGGCCCGGGGCTTGAGGATCAGCGTGCGGTCGTAGTCGGTGAAGGTGATCTCGGGGTGGTGCCAGGTGGGGCCGCCACTCTCGAAGCTCACGAGGAACACCTGGTCGTCGGTGATCTCGGTGACCGGCAGCGCGCCCTCGAACTGCAGGACGATGCCCGCGTTGACGCCGAAGCCGTCGAGGGTGGAGAGGAAGTCGAACCACTCCACGTAGTTGTCGGGGAAGTCGGCGAAGGCGCCGCTGGACGGGTCCATTTCGACACGGAGGCCGGTGGTGGTGCTGGCCTGCACCGTCCAGAAGTCGTCGGGGAAGGTGGTGAAGGCGCCCTCCGGGTCCGGGGCGTAGTCGTAGGCCACCTCGCCCTCGCAGAAGGCGATGGGCTCAGGCTCGGGGGCGCAAGCGAGGAAGAGCAGCATCGCGGGGGAGGATAGCGCGACGGCGCAGCAGCAACAGCGGAAGGGCGAGGACACCGCCGGCGCAGCCACCGGTCGGCTCGCCCGCGCTGGGCTGGGGGACAGGGTCGAAGCAGTTGGACTCACCGCTGCGGGGGATGGCGCCGCTGAACTCGGTGCTCCACGGGCCGAACTCGCCTGCTGGGGAGACGGCGGCGACCTTGACGGCCACGAACTCCCAACCGTCCGCGGCGGCCATGGTGTGGCCGCACGGGCCGGCGAAGGCCGTCACGCCCTCGGCGGTGCCGAACACCCGGAAGCGCTCGCCGCCGACCAGGGTGAAGTCGGCCACGTAGTAGCCGGCCGTCAACGGGGGAAGCTCGAGGTCGAAGTTGGAATACAGGCAGTCGCTACCCCACCCGACCTCCACGCACACGCCGTCGAGTTCGGCGCCCGCCGGCGGGGGGCTCTCGGTTTCCGTGCCGGTGGTGACGACCCATTCCCGCTCGGCGTCGGAGAGGGTGTAGGTGCTCGACGTCAACAAGGCGACCTGGGGAAGCACCATCGCGGTGTGGGTGGCGCCCGACGACGACCACTGCACGTCGATGGCTACCGGCCCGTCCGGCCCGGTGAGGGTCAACCGCATCCGGGGCTTCACGCCTGTCCAGAGCAGCGCAACGTCGGTCGCGACCGGCTCCCCCTCGGCCGGGAAGTGCAGCCACCCGGTCGGTCCATCGCCGGCGCAGCTGCAGGCGGCGGCACGCGTGGAGAGCAGGGAGAGCGTGGCAAGCAGGCCGATCACTTCGAAAGGGTACCCGACCGCGAGGGCTGTTGGCCAGCAGCGTTAGCCCACGGTGACGAACCGCCGCTCCGGCAGGATCACCGCCGAGAGCTGGTTGGGGCGGGTGGTGGAGCAGCCGGTGTCGAGGGCGATGACGTGGCCGAGGTCCACCGGGCGCCGCTGCGGCATGTGGCCCATCACGATGGTGCGGTCCAGCGGGAGCACGTCTTCCGGGGACGTGTGCGGCCAGAGCAGGGCCGCGCGGTGGGTGCGGGCGAGGTGGTGGACTACATCGTGTCGCGACACACCGCGGAGGCTCTCGGTGAGCGGGACGCCGGCGTGGACAAGCCAGTACTGCTCGCCCATCACGTCGAGGTCCATGGCCACGGGCAGGCTCTCGATGAACTGCCGGTGGGCGAGGGGGACGCGCTCGCGTTGCGACTCGATGGCGTGGGCGGTCCGCCCCTCCACGCCGTAGCTCGCGAGGGTGAACTCACCGCCCATGGCCATCGACAGCGCGAAGCGGTCAAAGCCACGCCCGCTGGCCCAGTCGTCGAACCACTCGTCGTGGTTGCCGCGCACGCCGGTGGCACGGCGCGACAGCAGTAGATCCAGTACCGCGCGGGTGTCGGGGCCCCGGTCGCAGAGGTCGCCGCTGAACAAGATGGGGATGTCGGCGGGTAGTTGGCGGAGCAGGGCCTCGAGGTGACGGATCGCGCCGTGGATGTCGCCGATCACGGCCACGGGCTGGTCGAAACTGCGGGCGACGACGGGCACCCGGGCGGGATGCACACCGATGGCCACGCGGCAAGGGGTGGGGACGCTGGTACACGGTTGCCGGGCGCCCCTTGGCGTGCGCGGAGCGGCGTGCGCGGAGCGGGGCGCCTGGCCGCGACCCGCGCGACAGGGCCCGCGGTGGGCGCGGACCGTGGTGATTGCGGGCACGGCGCCAGGGGTCGCCCGCGGGCGACCCCGTCGGGCGTCGTTGGGGGGCCCCGTGCGGGTACCCAAGCCACGGAAAATCGGACAGTGAGCGACCCCAAGCGGCACGAAATCGGACAGGTCGAGGCTCCTGGGGCAAGCGACCCACCGGGGCCAACGGAGGAATCAGCGTTTTCGGATGACCGGGCCCGGCGCGACACCCCAAGACGAGGCACTTGTCATGTTTTCTCCGGCTTAGGGTCGGTCACTGTCATGAATCGAGCGGCTTGGGTGTCGATCATCGTGTCGCGACATACGTGTTTGCACGCGGCCCACATCGCCGCCCCGTTGCCCGAACGGACGAACGCCAGTTTTTTCGGAAAGGCTTAACGATTAACCTCCGACCCCTCTTGACGGAGTTAGACGTCGGGCCATGTCGAAGACCACGATGCCCAGCCCCGAGCAGGCCCTACCCGGGCGAACAACGCCCAGCTTCGCGGTGCCCACCCGGCACGCGGTCCACGGCGGTCCGATGGTGGAGCCGTTCCCGGAGGGGAGCGCGCTGGCGATGTTTGGGATGGGGTGCTTCTGGGGGGCGGAGCGGAAGTTCTGGACGGTACCCGGCGTGATTTCCACGATGGTGGGCTACGCCGCGGGCCTCACGCCGAACCCGACCTACCGCGAGGTGTGTACCGGGCTCACCGGGCACAACGAGGTGGTGCGGGTGGTGTTCAACCCGGCGATCGTCGCCTACGAGGCCTTGCTCGCCACCTTCTGGGAGAACCACGATCCCACGCAGGGCATGCGGCAGGGCAACGACGCGGGCACGCAGTACCGGTCGGGGGTGTACGTGTACGACCACGCGCAGCGCGCGGCGGCGGAGAGTACGCGCGAGGGCTTCGGGGCGGCGCTCCGGGCGCGGGGCTTCGGGCCCATCACGACGGAGGTGATCGACGCGCCGACGTTCTACTACGCCGAGGACTACCACCAGCAGTACCTGCACAAGAACCCCGGTGGTTACTGCGGCCTCGGCGGCACCGGCGTCAGCTGTCCCGTGGGGGTGGGGCGGGGCTAGAGGCCGGCGAGGGCCTCGCCGAGGCGGGTCAGAAGCCCCGGAGCCACGCTTCGCACGTGGTCGGCGACCTCGCGAACCCGCCCGGCGTCGCTACCGACCAGGACGCGAATGTCGTCGCGATCACGCGCGCGAAAGGCAAGGAGTTTCATCACGACCAGCCCACGGAGCGACACGACCGGGACGCCGTCGTCGAGCCGCAACTCCGCGGCGAGGGCCGGCACGTCGCGCGGGACGCTCATGATGTCGGTCTCGCCCACCCGGGCGATCTGCGCGAGTTCGTCGCGGTAGACCAGGAAGGGCTCGGTTCGCTCGAACGCTTCCGCGCCGACCATGAAGTCGACATCCTTGGTGGCGCGGGGGTAGCCGTGGACGCCCACGGCCAGGCCGCCGACGAGCACGTGCGGGACGCCCAGATCGGTGAGCAACGACGACACCATCCTGGCCCGGCTCAGAATGGCCGGCGAGACCACCCCCTTCAACTCGTCGAGCGGGCTCATTCCTCGACCCCCACGAGGGCGACGGCTCCGCCCTGGAACTCAACCACGCGCACGTCGCGTTCTGGCGTGGGCGGCAGGCGCGGACCGGGTTCGTCCAACTCGTGGAGGTGCAGCGTGATGGGCCCGGGCGTCTCGGCCGCCGGGTTGGCGAGGCGAATCACCCCCCGAGGGGTGAGGAGCACGTTGGGCAACGGTAGCAAGGGCGAGACGCCCGCCACCAAGTGCGGGCTCGCGTCGATCACGGCAGCGTCGTACTCGGCCTGCATCAACAACCACCAGCGGGCGGGCACGCCGAAGAAGGCGCCCAGGCGCGCCGCCATCGGCAGGGTGACGGGCTGGCGGCCGGCCAGGAGGCGGCTGATCGCGCTTCGGTGGACACCGAGGCCCACCGCCAACCGGTTTCCGCTCACGCCAAGAGGCTCCAGAAAGTCGTCGGCGAGAATCCGACCCGGGTGCTTGGCCACCGTCCACCTCGTCCTCAATGTTGCATGATACGCAACATCCGTCAAGCACCGCGCGCGACCGTCGAAGCAGCCCCCGCCCGGCTACCTTGCACCGATGCCCATGCGCGTGTTCCACTCCCCGAACTACTACGCCGACATCGGCGAGCACGTGATGCCGATCCGCAAGTTCAACCTCGTGCGCAGTGAGATCGAGGCCAGCGGCCTGCCGGTCAGCATCGAGGCCCCCGAGCCGGTCACCGACGAGCAGTTGCTCCGGGTCCACACGCGCGAGTACATCGAGGCCATCCGCACCGGCCAGCCGATCGAGCTCGCCCAGAGCCAGAAGTTCCCCTGGTCGCCCGCTCTGGCCGAGGCGGTGCGGTGGACCAACGGCGGCAACATCGCCGCCCTCCGGGTGGCGCTGGACGAAGGCGTGGCGGGCAACCTCGCCAGCGGTTTCCACCACAGCCACGAGACGCGCGGCGAGGGCTACTGCACCTTCAACGGCTTGATCGTTGCCGCCGAACAGGTCAAGGCCGAGGGCCGGCTACGGCGGATCCTGGTGGTCGACATGGACCTCCACTACGGCAACGGGACGGCGTTGCTGTTGGCGAAACGCCCGGAGTTCTTCCAGCTCTCCATCTACGGCAACTGGTACGACAACAACCTCGCCCACCGCGACGTGGCCGCGCGGCGCACGCCCGACACCGACAACGCCTGGAGCATCCCTGTCCCCAACGGCGCGGGTCGCGACGAGTACCTCGGCATCCTGGCCGAGTCGCTACCGCGCGCTATCGACCGCGCCCGTCCCGACGCGATCCTCTTCCAGGCGGGGGCGGACCCCTACAAGGAAGACCCGTACTCGCCGCTGGATCTCGACCACGACGCACTCATGGACCGGGATCGCTTCGTGTTTGCGGCCGGCAAGCGCCAGGGCATCCCGGTGATGTGGGTGCTCGCCGGCGGCTACACCAAGGACGTGCAGAAGGTGGTGACCGTACACGTCAACACCTGCCGGGCCGCCTGCGAGGTCTATTGCTGATCTTCCTCGCTTGTTCGCCCGTTGCCGTCGACACCGGCGTCCTCGACACGGGCGAAGTCGTCCCCCGGGGTGCCCTGGCCTTCCGCTGGCCGCTCACCGACCCAACTGTCATCTACCAGACCACCGGCGTGGACCACGACCCCGACGTGTACGAGGAGAAGGCGTACCAGGTGATCTGTCGCGACTACGCGGGGCGTGCGTTCCCGTGGTGTTACGACGAACACCGGGGTAGCGACTACCTTCTCGACGGTGGGTTCGAGGCCATGGACGCGGGTAGTACCCCGATCGTGGCCGCCGCCGATGGCGTGGTGAGCGCGACCGACGACGGCAACTACGACCGCTGTCACGCCGAGACCGACGGCGTCAGTTGCGACGGGTACGAGCAGGCGCCGAACTACGTCGACCTCACGCACGCCACCGGGCACGTCACCCGGTACTTCCACATGAAAACGGGCAGCGTGGCGGTGAGCGTGGGCGACGCGGTGAAGTGCGGCGACCTCCTCGGCTACGTGGGATCGAGCGGCAATAGTTCGGCTCCTCACCTGCACTTCCAGCTACAAGGCGCCGACGGCACGGTGATCGACAGCTACGCGGGGCCCGAGTCACAACCGGAAACCTGGTGGCTGGAGCAGGGCGACGACGAGGGCTTCCCAGGGATGGTGTGCCCCGGCTGAGCCGCGTTCCCCGCGCCGTGGGGTACACTGGACGCATGCACGTTTCCCGGCACCACTACTTCACGGAGGAGCAGTACCTCCGTCGCGAGCGCGAGGCCACCGAGCGCAGCGAGTACTTCGACGGCAACATCCTCGCGATGGCGGGTGGGAGCCTGCGACACAACCGGCTGTGCGCGAGCATCAGCGGCGCCCTCTGGCTGCGGCTCAGGGGCCGCCCCTGCCAGCCCTCGTCGAGCGACCAGCGCCTGATGACCCCCGGGCGCCTGTACACCTACCCGGACGTGGCGGTGTACCGCGGCAAGATCGAGCTTCGCCCGGGGACGACCGACGTGGCCGTCAACCCCACCGTGCTGGTGGAGGTGCTGTCCGACGGCACCCGCGAGTACGACACCGGCGACAAGCTCGCGGCCTACAAGACGATCCCGTCCCTGCTGCACGTCGTGCTCGCGGAGCCCGACGAGGCGCTGGTGACGGTCGTGTCGCGACAGGGCGCGGAGTGGGTGGTCGCCGAGTTGCGGGGGCTTGACGGCACCGTCGAACTGCCGGGGATCGAGGTGAGCATCCCGGTGGCGGAGGTCTACGACGGTCTGGTGGGGCCCGAGGGGCCGCTGGCGATCTGAACGGGCGACAGCGGCCGCAGACGCGAGCCCGGTGATGCGCCCACGAACGCAGAGTTCACCCCGGCCGAAGGTAGTGATCGACGGGGATGTCAGCGTAGTACTCGCACCAGTCCACGAACTCGCCGGTCACGATGGCGGTGCCCAACGCCCAGGTCTGGTTGCTGTCGCGGTCGAGCACGACGGCGAACAGCATGTAGACTCGCGACACCCCTCGTTCACTCGCGGGACAGGTCCACGCGGAGGCCGCCCCGGTTTCGCCGGGGAACCCGCCGGAGTTGTGGTCGTCGCCCCAGAAATAGTCGAGGGCCTGCCCGTCGGGGTCGAAGGCCCGGGTCGACACGTCGACCGCCTCGCCGCCCTCGCACCAGTCGGGGGAAACCTGTACTTGCCCGCCGATCACCGGGGTCGTAGCCGGGGAGCTTCCCGGCACCGTGGCCGAGAGGTACACCTGCTGCACGCGCTGCGGCACGGCAGGGATGGCCGGCGCGCGACCGTCCACGCCCGTGGCCCACAGGGTCTCGACGACCACGCTCGCCGCGTGGAACCCGGCGGCCTTCGCGGTGAAGCTCAGGTGCAGCGGGAGCGAACAACCGGGCCCGATTCGGACCACCTCGCCGCCCTCCGGCTGGGGTTCGACGTCGCCGGGCGGCACCCAGCCCCCGGTGTCCCACCGGTCGTTCATCATCCACTGCGTCGTGACCGCGGCACCCGCCGGGCACACCGCCTCGGTGACGGACCAGTCCACGGCGAAGCCGTCGGTGTTGGTGCCCGCGACCGGGAAATTCGGCTGGTGGTAGGAGCCAAGGCGTCCCACCCCGATGTCGTGGGTGATCGGCGCGCCGGTCTTCGCATCGACGCCGGTGTGTTCCACGGTCACGGTGGCCTCCACCCGCGACCCGGGCGCGACCATCCCGAAGTCCACCGAAGCCATCGACAACACCAGTTGGGCGTTGGGCTGCGGCCCCCGCTCCCGGGGCTCACAGTCGTCGTCCGCGTCCCCGCACGCCGACAGCGCACCTAGCGCCAGCACAAACGCCGGTCGTGGGGGAGTCACCCGCCCAGGATAGCCCACGCTCGGGCGGCTAGCGCCGCGTCTTGGTGAGCGCGCCCGCCCGCGTCATCCACTCGTAGTCCTTCTCGCGCGCCGGGTACACCCAGCGTTCCCGCATCTCCAGGTCCTCCGCCAGCCGGGCGATCTCCTCCTCCAGGAGCCGCGGGTTCTTGCGGATGCGCGCCTCGATGCCCGAGTTGAGGTAGCCCAGGGTGTCGGGCTCGTTGGGGTAGTAACGACGGAAAACGTTGTAGCGGAACAGCGGGCGCAGGCGGTGCAGGTCCCGCGGGCCGGTGGGCAAGGGCAAGAGCTCCACCTGCCCCCGGTTCTCCCGCTCGGAGAGGCGATCCAGCACCAGTTGCCGCTGGTCGTCGATGAACTCCGGCAGGCAGTAGGTACCGAAGTCGTCGTACAACAACTTCATCACCGCCGCCGCCTCGGTGGTGGGGATGGCCGCCTGGCGCTCCCGACCCATGCGGCGCAACAGCATCATGAAGGGCACGGGCTGGTTCCCGGTGGCCCGGATGACCTCGGGCTCCCGGAAGTCGGGCTGCTTGTAGGGGAAGAATCGGGGGTTGACCACGTCGAAGCCGCCGCGCCCGTAGAACAGGATGCGCTGCAACGACAGCGGCTCCTCCGGCGTGAAGTACTCCATCTCGGCGGCGAGGTTGAGCTTCATGCCGAAGTGTTTGCCAGGCTGGTCCGGAAGGGGAAGCGTGATTTTCCCCATCGCCGCCAGCTCGGCCAGGTAGGTGAGCGCCAGCTCCACCGGCGCGATGCGCAGCCAGTAGGAGAGCACCGTGCCGCGGGCCGCCTCCTTCATCACGATGTGGGACAGGAAGACGACGCAGAGCTCCGAGTCGTAGTCTGTGTTGAGCAAGATGACGCCGTCGCGGGCGCCGAGCAGCTCGCCCCGGGCGTTCTTCGCCACGAACATGAAGTACCGCATGTACGTGCCGCCCGGTTGCGGCTCGTACGGGTCCTCCAGCAAGAACCCCTTCACCGACTCCAGGCGCTCCATGCCCCCCTCGGGGCCGAACTCCTCGAGCAACAAGTTGTAGGCCGGCAAGAAGTCGGGGTGCGACGGGGTCCCGATGTTCCAGATCTCGAAGTTCCTCGTTTCACGCTCGATCATCTCGACCAGATCTTGCTGGTAGAGGTCCTTCATGCAGAGGCGGACGCGGCGGGTATCGGGCACGAGGAGGGGACCGGAGGAAGCGAGCGTGGCAGACTCGCCCTCGGCTTGTAAAGCGCGGAGAGCAAGATGGCGAACACGGCGACCCTTCCCGACATCGACGACAACCGCTCGGTGTGGGCCGCCTACGATCCGCTCCCCGACGCGCTCCCCGCGCTGTCGGGAAGCACCACCGCCGACGTGGCGATCATCGGCGGTGGTTTCACCGGTGTTTCGACCGCCTACCACCTCGCCCGGCGCTTCCCGGAGCGGCGCATCGTGCTGCTCGAGGCCAAGCGCCTGGCCAACGGCGGCAGCGGGCGCAACGGTGGCCTGATGCTCAACTGGGTGAACGGGGTGGAGCCCGGCGACCCCGAGCGCGCCAAGCAGATCTTCGACGCCACTCGCGAGGGCATCGACCTGGTGGAGGCCACGATCCGCGAGCACGGCCTGGACGTGCGCTGGCGGCGCGACGGCTCGCTGCACGTCCACACCCGCGCCCACGGGGCGGAGGAGGCCCAGGGCGAGGTGGAGGCGCTCGCGGCGGTGGGCGTGCCGCTGCGATTCCTCTCGGGTCGCGACCTCCCCGACACGCTCCGCCTCGCGGGGGCGAAGGGCGCCGTGCTGGACCCCACCGCCGGTCACCTCGACGGCCTCAGCTACATCCGCGCGCTCACGCCGGTGCTCGCGAGGCTCGGCGTGACGGTGTACGAGAACAGCCCGGTGCTCACCATCGAGGAGGGGAGCGAGTGCCGGCTCTCCACCCCCGGGGGGACAGTCCGCGCCAAGGCGATCGTGCTCGCCACCAACGCCTACACCCCGTGGCTGGGCTACTTCCGCGACCAGATCTTCCCGCTGCACGCCCACGTGATCGCCACCGAGCCGCGCGATTCGTCGCAGTGGGCGGCGCGGGGCTGGTCGCCCGGGGTGGCGGGCTTCGACGACGACCTCGACCGCATCGCCTACGGCTGCATGACCACCCGCGGGGAGTTGGTGTTCGGCGGCGGTCACAACGCCGCCTACGGCTACCGCTACGGCGGGAAGACCTCGTGGGACCAGCCCACGGACTTCGACAGCGTGCACCAGCGGCTTTTGCAGTACATGCCCGACGCCGCCGACGTCCCGGTGGCCCACCGCTGGACCGGCCCGGTGGCGCTGACCTGGAACCGCATCTGCGGCATGGGGGTGCGGGGCGAGGCCAAGAACGTGTACTACGCCCTCGGCTACAGCGGGCACGGCGTCACCCTGGCCAACCTGGCCGGCAGGGTGCTCTGCGACCTCTACAGCGGCTCCGACGAGCGCTGGCGCGGGCTGCCCTTCTACCAGGGGCCGATGGCGTGGATGCCGCCCGAGCCACTGCGGTGGATCGGCTACCACGTGGTGACGGCGCTCACCGGGAAGTCGCCGCGAAAGCGAGGCGTGCGCACCTGAACGCCCTTCGCATGACCCAATCGCGAAAAAACGATCGCGCGCTGACAACTCCTTGACGCCGCGTGGTAGGATGGCGCTCAGGGCTCCCCGCCATGCTCACGCTCGTCCTGTCCGCGCTGGCCGCCGAGACTCACGACGGGTACACCTTCTACCTCGGCGACCCCCACGTCCACACCGGGGCCTCGGGCGACGGCGGATCCGACGACATCTCCGGCACCTGCGACGGCACCTGCGGCGACTTCTACACCGTCTTCGACGACGCCCGCGCCGCAGGCCTCGACTGGGTGGCGGTCACCGACCACGTCAACGGCAACCAGGTGAAGCAGTCATCCGACGAGTGGACGGAGATGCTCGCCATGGCCCTGGCCGCCAACGAAGACGGCGCCTTCGTGACCATACCCGGCGGCGAGGTTTGGGCGGCGCTCTCGTACTACGAGCGCCTCGGCCACACGACGATGTTGTTCTTCGGCGACGACGCCACACTCGCGAACATCACCCTCGACGACCTCCAGGTCTCCTCCGCCGACACGGTGGTTTCGAGTTGCGACCAGATCTTCAGCTTCGCCGACGGGCTCTACGCGAGCTTCGGGAACCTGCTGTTGGTGCCGCACCACCCCGCAGCCACCATCCCCATGCCGACGGACTGGAGCTGCCACAGCGAGACCTACCAGCCCACGGTGGAGGTGTACTCCGGCCACGGCAACAGCCTCGACCCCGACAGCACCTACGACCTGATGTGGTCAGGCACCTACACCGACGGCGCTGTGCACACCGCCATCGACCCCGACGGCTACGCGCTGCAACTGGGGTTCATCGCGGGGAGCGACAGCCACGACACGCGCCCCGGCAACGTGTGTCGGCCCGACAGCGAACACACCAACCACCCCTTCGGCGGCGGGCACACGCTGGTGGTCCTCGACGAGGCGGAGACCTTCGACCGCGCGGCCATCTACGACGCCATGGTGGCCCGCAACACCATCGCCACCACCGGGCCGATGGTGCCGGTGGTGGTGAACTACACCTCCGGCGGCGCCACCCTAGGCGACATCGGCGACGACCTCGCGGTGCCCGTGGGACAGGAGCTCGACATCGCGGTCACGGTGTACGGCGACTGGGTCGACTACATCGACGTGGTCGAGATCGTCACCCCGTCGGGCTACACCGAGATGGAGGCCGGGGCCAGCGGCAGCTACACGCTGACCATCTCGGCGGGCGACATGCCCTCCTGGGTATACGTCAGTGTCCAGATGGACGGCGACAGCTACTTCGGCACCGAGTGTCCCGACGGGGGCGACGACGGCACCGAGTTCGCGTGGACGAGCCCCAGCTACATCGAGGAGGGCCCCGACGACCTCGACGGCGACGGGGTCACCTACCTCGACGGCGACTGCAACGACGGCGACGCCAGCATCTACTTCGGGCAAACGGAAATCTGGTACGACGGCATCGACCAGGACTGCGACGAGAACGACGACGACCAGGACGGCGACGAGGCCCCCTACGTCATCGACTGCGACGACACCGACCCACTGATCTCGCCGCTCTTGTCAGAAACCTGGTACGACGGCATCGACCAGGACTGCGACGGCAACGACGTGGACCGCGACTACGACGGTTCGCCGTGGTGGATCGACTGTAACGACTTCGACGCCGGCATCGCGCCAGGGCTCACCGAGGTGTGGTACGACGGCACCGACCAGG
>CAYHRZ010000100.1:0-12919 GCA_964359125.1 uncultured Klebsiella sp.
CTACCTCTCGAATCCATACCTCGCCGACTGGGCCCAGTACCGCAGGCTGCGGGACGACCTGGCCTGGGCAGCGAGCCCGCGCGACTGACTCCAACCACCGCGGCATCCTCCGCCAGCGGCGGCCCGCCTAGCTCCCGGTCCCGATGCGCCGGTGGTTCTTGAGCGACCGCAGGTTGGCGTCGAAGGTGCTGCCGGTGCGTACGATGGCGAGGCCAGCCCGGTAATGGTGCGGTGCGGGAAGGGCCATCAAGCGGGGGATGTCGATCTGCACGCCCGTGGGTGAGGCGCCGACGATCACCGAGTAGCCGCGAGGCGGGGCCAGGAGCACGTCGGCGTGGAACTCACTGCACCAGAGCTCGTAGGCGGCGAGCACGCCCCGGCTGTGCGTCACGAAGGGCAGCCAGTGCACCCACTCGCCCAGTCGCTCGCCACTGGCCATCACCACGCCCGCCACGTCGCCGCCGTTGATGCCGACGTCGTCACAGAGGTAGAGAATGCGGCCCGGCCCGCCGGGCGTCGCGTTCTCGCCCCGGGGCACTGGCCAAGCCGACCCGCTGAGCGCGCTGAACACCCGTTTTCGCTGCGCGTGGCGGGCCTCTTTGCTGTCGCCGAGGAAGGTGACCACGCCACAGGCGTTCTCGTCGCCCTCGGCCAAGACGAGAGGGGACGCGTGAGCGACGAGTTCCTCGGGCGTCCGGGCCTGGGCGACTGGGCAGGACACCACCAACTCCGGGAAGGCGACGTAGAGGTGGCCTGTGCCGTAGTCGAGAATGCAGGAGAATAGCACTTCCCCGTGGGCGACGGCCGCGATGGCCCCCGAAGCCGCCGAGGCGCCTCGGAGCGTGTACTCCGGCGACACGAAGAGATCGCCGAGGGTGGGAGCACGGGTGCCGCGCAGCAACTCGTGGAGCACCCGGCTGCGGTCCAGGGGATCGGTGCACCAGGTGAGGATCTCGGCGTGCCGGGGCACCGGGCAGACCACCCCCCGCTCCTCGGAGAGGATGCAGGCTCGGTTGTCGAAGGCGCTCAGCGTGGCGACGATGCTGTGCTCGGCCATCACGTCGACCCGAGTCGAGTCGCCCTTGCCGAAGGCGGGCTCGAGCGCCTCCGTCGGCGTGAGGCGGCTGATCGCGTCGCGCGCCCGCCACAGCGCCTTGAGGGCCACGGCCAGGTAGGCCACGTGGAGCCCTGGCACCCCGGCCAGCGCGTCGGGACGAATCCGGGGTCCAGTCCCCACCAGTCCCAGCACCGAGGGGTCGACCCCCAGGGCGAAGGCGACCTGGGCAACCGTACCGACCCGAGGCACGAGCTCCTCGGATCGCAACCAGTTGTTCACGGCCTGCGGGCTGATGTTCATCCGGCGGGCGAGGTGGGCCTGGTTCAGACCGACCGGGGCCAACTGTGCCTTGAGCCGGGCGGCGAAGCTATCGGGACGAGGGGCCAAGGCGACTCCGGGGCCGGGAGAAACTAGCGCGGACGAGGCGTCGCGTCTACACTCACGAATTCACGGATCAAGTTTTTCATTAAATGATCATTGACACAACAATCAACTATTCGTATACAGATCAAGTCCCCACGGAGCCCCAATGCGCAGCCAGTTCGACACCGTCGCCCACGGCCAGGCCCTCCACGCCCTGATCTACATGCACTACGCCGCCCGCTGTCCGCTGATGCTCCATGGCGGGGCAGGGGTCGGCAAGAGTGCCGCGTTCAAAGAAGCCTGCGCCGCCCAGGGGATGGGCCTGCGGGTCATCAACCTCGCGGTTTGCGACGCGACCGACCTCGCGGGCCTGCCCATGATCGTGTCGGGTCGCACCGAGTACGCCACCGCCAACTTCTGGCCCACCCCCAACGAGAAACCCGGGCTGCTCCTCCTGGAGGAGCCGAACCGCGCCGAGACCCAGACCCTCGCCCCCATCTACGACGTGATGACCTCCGGCCGCCTCGGACCCTACGTGCTCCCCGATGGCTGGGTGTTCGCCGCCTGCGTCAACGACGAGGGGCACGTGTACAGCCTCGACCCCGCCTTCGTTGACCGCTTCTCGCACGTCAACGTGGTGGCGGACCGCGACGCGTTCCTAGAGTTCGCCCAGCGCGAGGAGTTCCAGCCGGAGATTGTCCACTACGTCCGCTCGCTGCCCCCCGAGCAGTTCGGCGTCGACCCCAGCCCGCGGTCCTGGCACTACGCTTCGAACCTCCTGCGCGCCGCCAAGGCCAGCGGCGCCACGGCTGAGCAGCTCCGCGCGGGCCTGGCCGGCCTGCTTGGCCGCGACACTGCCGCGCGCCTGGTGCTCTCGATGCGGAGCGACCGGATCGGCCTGCAGGGGCCCGAGGTCCTCGACGCCTACCCGACCTTCCAGTCCCTTGTTCGCGAGTGGGTGGCGAAAGGGCGCGTGGATCACCTGCTCGTCACGGTCCAGTCGGTCGAGACCGCGCTCCAGCGCCGCGGCCCCACCGCACCCGAGAGCGTCGTGCGCCGCCACGTCACCGCCTTCGCCGGCGACCTCAAGGGCGACCTCCGGGAACGTGCCCTCGCCATGCTCCGCAGCCACGTCAGCGGGGGTGCGTGATGCGCGCCGCCACGGCCGGCCGCGTCCAGCGCGGCTCCACGGTCGCCCGCCACGTGCCCCTCGGCCCCCAACGACCACCGGAGGACCACCTCCACCGCAAGATGCAGGCCTGCCTCTTCGACCTGCTGACCGACTACCCCGGCTACCTCCGGCCGCTGGGCCACCTGCACGAGGTCGTCGCGCGCGCGGCCACGGGCACCCTCGCGGTGGGCGTGTACCAGGATCGCCTGGTGCTCTACTACAGTCCTCGCTTCGTCGCGGAGACTCGACCGGAGCTGTTGAAAGGCGTGCTGATGCACGAACTCCTGCACGTAGCCCTGGGCCACAGTTTCGAGAGCGCTGCGCTCTTCCCCAACCGGTTGGCACGGATCTACGCGGAGGAAACCTGTGTCAACGAGATTGTCGACGCGACGGGCCTGCTCCTACCGGGCGACCCCATCCGCTGGGAAAAATTCCCGTTCTTGTCCGCAGGTCAGAGCACGCGGGAGCGGTACGAACTCTTCTGTCGCGAGATGGAGCGGCAAGGCGACGGCCCCCCAGGCGCCGGAGGCGATGACGACGACAAGGCGCCACCTCCGCCGGGTGTCGCCGGGCGTCGCCCCGGGGACCAGCCGGAAGGCTCCCCGGGAGACGGCGCGGAGGAAGCGGCCGAGACGGGAGACGAAGGCCACGACGAAGAAACAGACGACGACGACGACGACGACGACGACGACGACGACGACGACGACATCTTCCACGACCTCCACGCACCCTGTTGCGACGGCGACGAGCGAGACGAGGTCGAGGTGTGGCTCCACGGCGAGCGCCCAGGTCCCACCGTCCCGCTAGGCCACGATCACGGGGTGAGCGGTGCCCGCCGGGCTCTAGGGAGGCCGCCGAAGTTCACGCCCCAGGCCTGGTCGGCCCACGTGCAACGCTGGCGACAGCCGGCGCGGGTGTCCTCGCGGCGGTCGGTTCCTCGTCGCTTCCCGCACCTGGTGGGCATCGTCCCCGGGCGTCGAACCCGGCGTTTCCCACCCACCATCGTGTTTGCCATCGACACCAGCGGGTCGCTCGACGCAATCCAACTCGCCGCCGCCAACGTCGAGCTTGCCGCGCTGGCTCACCACGTTTCCGCCATCACCGTGGTCCACTGTGACGCCACCGTCCACCGCGTCGAACCCTACGGTGGGGAACTACGGGAAGTGTACGGCGGCGGCGGCACCGACCTGCGCCCGCCCTTCGAATTGGCCCGCCAACTTGGCGTCGATGCCCTCGTGTACTTCACCGACGCCGACGGAAGCTTCCCGGACTCGCCGCCGGAATTCCCAGTGACGTGGCTGCTTTCCCCGGGAGCGAAGAAACGGCCGCCCTGGGGCACCGTCCTCCGCTGCGGCTAGTCGCAGTCCCCCGCCGCGACCCCGAGGGCGGCTGCCGCGTCGGTATCCGTCGTGGGCCCGTGCCCGACGATCACCCGCTTGAGGCCATCGACCCCCGCGAGTTTTCGGAGGTCGGCGCCGAGCACGGTGTTGTCCTTCGTGAACAGCCAGCGGGTGGCCCGCGGCACAGCGGGCCGGCCCAGCGGCGCGAGCAGGAAGCTGAACGGGAACTTCGCCTTCTCCGGGGTGTGCAGCACCGCGTCGCAGAAGATGTGGGACACGCCGTCGGCGGAGGTCACCGAGAGGACACCCTCCTTCGGGAAGCCATCGAGGTGACGGCACTTCACGGTGCTGTCGGAAGGCACGTCGTCGTAGGTCCCGTCGACGGCAACCGCCTTCGCCACGCCGGCCCGCGACCCGCTCGGGGCGTACACCTTGGCGTTGGGGTAGCGCGCCTTCATGATGAACGCGTCCTGCCGGTGAAAGGCGTTGGGCACGAGGATGGCCGCGAGTTCGCCGAAGGCGTCTACCTCCGCCATCAACTCATCCTCCAGCGCGATGGCGTTGTGCATCACGAGCCGGCCGTCGGCCAGGCGCGCCAGGGTCATCACCCGCTTGTTGCCCCCCGGCATCGTACCCTCCACGCGCCAGAGGTTCTCCGTGAGCTTCTCGATGGGCTCGTGGGGCAATAGCGTCCATTCCGTAAATCCAGCGGCCACCGGGTACCTCGGGTTGACGGGCGTTGTACCACGCCGGACCCCTACGGGGGGAGCGGCACCTCGCGCCACTGGCCAAGTCCAAGCCCGTCAAGGCGAAAGGGACCCACCGCGAAGCGCACCAGGCGGAGGGTGGGGTGCCCCACGGCGGCGGTCATGCGCCGCACCTGGCGGTTCATCCCCTCCGTGATCCAGATTTCCAGCCAGCAGTCGGCCACCGACTTCCGGAAGCGCACGGGGGGCTCCCGCTCCCAGAGCGGCGGTGGCTCCACCCGGCGAACGCGGGCGGGTCGAGCGCGGACGCCGCCGAACTCGACCCCGGCCCCGAGGCGACGTAGCGCGTCGTCGCTCGGGATCCGCTCCACCTGCACGAAGTAGCCCTTCTCCTTCTCGAAACGGGGGTGGCTGAGGCGATGCTGCGTGGGCCCGTCGTCGGTGAGCACCACCAGGCCCTCGCTGTCCTGGTCGAGGCGACCCGCGGCGTAGACGCCCGGGACCCGCACGAAGTCGGCGAGCGTGGGGCGGCCCTGGCGGTCGGTGAACTGGCAGAGCACGCCGTAGGGCTTGTTCAGGAGCAAGACGCGCGGCACACCGCCTCCTATTTCGCGCTTGCCCCTGAGGAAGGCGGTGCATTAGCGGGAGGCCTGTGACGCCTGGCTACTCCGGCAAGCCCCTGCACCAGAAACTCGGCATCAAGCCCAACGTCGGCGTGCGCGTGGAGGGCTGGGACGGCGACTACGCGGCGCTGGTCGGCGTCGAGTTCTCGGCAGGCGGTGACGACGCGGCGCTGGTCCACATCTTCGGCACCACCATCGCGGGGCTGTCGGCGAGCGTGAACCGGGCCCTGCTCACCTTGCCGGAGGGTGGCGCGATCTGGGTCTCGTGGCCCAAGCGAGCGTCGGGTGTCGCCACCGACATCACGGAGGATCGCATCCGCGACGTGGTCCTGCCGCTGGGCCTGGTCGACGTCAAGGTGTGCGCGGTGACGGACACCTGGTCCGGCCTGAAGTTGCTCCGGCGGCGCCGGTAACGCGACCGCAAAACCGGGCGGCGCGCCTCGAATGCCACGCCCACCGCGGCGGCCGCCGGCCCGCGTTGACGCCCCCGGCGCCGCGGGGTATCCGGTAGGCATGCGCACCCAACTGCTACCGTTCATCGGGCTCTTACTGCCCCTCACCGCCTGTGACCTGGGCACCGACAGCGACGCGGGCGCTTCCCCGGGCCAGGACAGCGCCAACGACACCGCCAGCGACACCGCCAGCGACACCGCCAACGACACCTGGGGCCAGGCCGCGCTCGACTTCGTCACCGAGCGACTGGAGGGCACGTTCCAGGGCGAGTGGCAACTCTACGGCCTCGACGCCAGCGACCAGCCCAAGGCATCGTATGGCTGGACCGACGTCATCGTCGGCAGTAACGCTCGCATCGAGGACGACCGCGCCTTCGTCGATATCGTCGACGAGATGGACGGCGGCCGGTGGCAACAGACCGTCGAGTTCATCGAGGGCGTGTACATCGCCGAAGACGGCGGCGTGGGCGACTACTTCTTCGAGATCGACGGCATCGTCACCATCGCGACCGAGACGGAGACCGACGTCTGGACCTACCAGACCGAACTGGCAGACTACGATCTGGATCTCATGGAAAACGTCGACACCGACAACCTGGTCGATGGCTACAAGTCCACGGTGAAGCTTGTGAGCTGGGTCGACGGCTGGGAACGCCACGACGTGACCGGCACCACCCACGTCGAGTACGTCTCCAGCGAAGGCGACGGCACCACCGAGGTCGACTTCGTGAGCCTCGAGGGCTACCACCAGCGCTTCGAGTAGCGCCGACCGGGCGGCTCAAGCGGACGGCGTTAGCGGCGGCACAACGTCGGCAGTCCACTACTCGTCGTACAGCCCCACCGCGCTCAACTGGGCGATCATGTAGTCGGTTCGGTACGGGAAGTACTCCACCTGCAACCGCGTGTACTCGTCGATCCACTCCACGTCGCGAGTGTAGGGCGTCGTTCGGTAGGTGTCGCCCCAGCGCGCCGACTCCGCAAGCAGCGCGCGGTAGATCTCGGCGGCCCGGTCCTCGTAGCGGGTTGCCGCCGCACCGGGGGTGAGCGCCCCGTCGCCCGTGAGCAACTCGTGGGCACGCGCGGAGTACCGCGCCCGGAAGTCGTCGTTGTCCCAGAGTCGGCGGTAGGCGTGCGACGCGTGACCGGCCACGTCGACGTCGATGTTGGTGCTGTCGGTGGCCTCCCACAACGAGTACTCCATGTCCCAGACGAAGAACCGGTACTGGGCCCCCTCCACGCGCTCGCGGATCCCACGCTGGTTGTTGCCTTCGAAACAGCAGGGTCCGTCGCGGTTGGTGGTGTACTGGTGAATCAGCATCCAGTCGATGAGGTCGTCCACGTCGAGGTAGGCCTCCAGGGCGGCGAGTCCCTCGCCGGTCGACAAGTCGGCGTCGGCCAGGGCAATCATCGCATTGTAGGCCTCCAGGTCCCCGTCGATGGCCTCGTTGGTGGTGGTGCGACGGTTGATGGCGTCGTAGTCCTCGTCGTCGCCGCCGAAGTACTCCTCCGCGAAGCCCGCGTCGGGGCGCTCCACCGGCATGTAGAGGCCCCAGTAGAGGCCGTCGAGGTAGAGGTGCACGTAGGTGGCGCGGCCGTCCACCTTGCCCATGTCGCGCGCCGTGTCGCGGGCGAAGGCGTCGTGCAGGTACTGCGCCTGCGCGGGGTCGCGGAAGTCGAGCCAGGTCTTGGACCCGCCGGCGCGGAGCACGATGCTGTCGAACCGCTCGACGGGTGCGTCGGAAAACATCGGCCAGGCCAACTTCGACACCCCGTACTCCGACTTGAACTGGATTCGGAAGCTGTGCTTGAGCGTGGACGAGTGGTAGCGCCAACCGTAGCCGTGTACTTGCAGCTCCGCGTCTTCCGCGAACCCGGTGCTTCCACCGGGCTCGATCCACTCCAACGACACCCGCCGTTCCCACTCGTCGCCCCGGGAGGCGCTGTTGGCGTACAGTCCATCCGGACCGAACAAGTCGTCGATCCCGGTGACGATCGACAGCGTGGGGATGTCGCGTAGGCCCGCGAGCAACTCCGCGCGGTGGGCGGCGTCTTCCGCGACCTCGGGGTCCATCTCGTAGTCGGCCGTGTACGAACCCTCGGACTGGCTGTCCCAGGTGGACGGGAATCCCGCCGGGTTGGCCGGCTGAGCGAGCACGTCGTCGAGGAAAATATAGGTATGCGTGGCAACCTTGCTGTCGTCCCATCCCTCCCGCAGCGCCACGGCGCGGAGGAACGCCGTGGTGGGCACGTCGAGGGTGGCCAGCGCGATCGTGGCCTCGGAAGCGGGCTCCACACGGGTGCCGTTGTCGGCTGACGGCACGGTGCCATCCTCAGTGTACACCAACGTGGCCCCGGCTGGCCCGGCGATCGTGACCCACTGAGGCGAATCGTAGAAGCCCCGTCCAGGGTCGAATGTGGGCGGCGTCAGCGACCCGTTGCCGGCGGGGCCATTGGGTTCGCCGGGGGTGGCGATGGTGAAGTACCCCGCCTCGCCGGGGGTGAACCACTGGGCCGTAAGGGTGGGGGCCAACAAGAAGTCGTCGTCGGCGGCGGAGACGTTGTCGCCGCGCAACGCCAGCAGGTGGGCGCCGGGCGCGAAGTCGACCATGTCCACCGCGAAGGTCTCCGCCTCTCCCCCGGCGTGTTCGACGGGGGCCCCCTGGTTGCCCCAGGCGACCTCGCTCCCATCGACGCTCGCTACGAATCCATCGTCGTAGTCCACGCTCAGGGTGCCCCGAGTGGGCGAGCCGCTGCCCAGGGAGAAGGGGACACGGAGGCCCGCCGTGGCCGATGCCATCCAGTCCCCCACGTCGGTCGAAACGTCGTCGCTGTACGGCGCCGACGGCGTGCCGACCACGGCCACCTCGGCCAGCGAGAGCCACTCGGTGGAGCCACTGCCGTTCACCGCGGTCTTGTCGACCCGTACGAATCGACCCACCGGGGCGCCCTCTACGGGGAGGGTGGTCACCTGCTCCGGCGCGGTGGGCACCTCGCCCTCGGCCACCGGGTTGAGCACCTCACTGGTCCAGGTGGCCTCGCCGTCGTCGCTGAGCACGCTCACGACAATGTTGTAGAGCCGCTCCGGGCAGCAGCCGTAGCGGTTGACCAGTTGGATCTCCGAGATGGCGAAGTCGCCATCGAGCTCAACCTGCCACCAGGGGGACAGGTCGCCGGTGTCGGTGTGAGAGAAGGTGCTGGGGTCCCCATCGACCGCGAGGGCGCCGGTGAATCCTGGGTAGTCGCTGGATTGTTCGGTTGGCCGCTCCACGGCTCGCTCGGCGGCCTCGCCATCGGGCACCGTACCGTCGAAGCCCACCGGGAGAGTGACCGCCAGCCAACCCACGTCGTCGAAGGTGATGCCGGTCCATTGGCCGGCGGGCGCGTCGACGAACCGGCCCGGCGATCGCGCACCCACGAGCACCTCGGTGGTGACGGGTTCGTCGAGGCCGTAGCTCTGGTCGTCGCCGAGGGGAGGCACCACCATGCGGTCGGCTTGTGCGCCACCGGGGCCTGCGAGGACGAGCGTGACGCCCTCACTGGACAGCTTGAACGGCGCGTGGATCTCCCCCTCGACGGTGCCCTCGTCGTGTCCCGAGGCCCACACCAGGAGGAACTCTCCCCGGGGCAACACTCGGCCCGGGAAGGCCAGTGCCGTGGTGGGCTCGGCCTCGTCGTACAACGACCACCCGGCGAGATCCACCGCGGCGTCGCTGGCGTTGTACAACTCGATCCAGTCGCTGCTCTCGCCGTTGGCGTCTTCCGAGGAGCCGTTGTTCTTCGCCATCACCTCGTTGATGAGGACGGAAGTCGGGGCGGTGGCCGCCGAGTCGGGCACGTCGCCGGTGGAACCGAGGCGCGGCGCTACGTCGCCGGCGGGCGCACAAGCGGCCAAGCACGAGAGCACGAGCGGGAGGCGAGGGACACGCACCCACCCAGGATAGCCCGCACCCTCGGCCGACGACGGACGCCCCCGGCCCGGTACCGCCGCGGAACCGGTGCGCGGATGCGTTGTCGTAACCGGAATGTTCACCCTCCTCCTGGCGTGCGCGCGGCTGGGCGATCTCCTGCAGGGCGGCTTCATCACGTGGCCGGGGCTGGTGGTCGCGGACCGCTTCGACTTTCCCGTCGGCAACGGGGAGGCGCGCGGCTACTACGACGCCCAGCCCTTCGGAAAGAACCGCCACCTGGGTGCAGACTGGAACGGCAAGGGTGGAGGGAACACCGACTACGGCCTGCCGGTCGCCTCGTCGGCCGACGGCGTTGTCGTCGAGGCCCTGGACCGGGGAGGTGGCTGGGGGAACGTGGTCCGAGTCGTCCACCGTCTACCCGGGGGCGAACTCGTGGAAACCCTGTACGCGCACCTCGCGACGGTCGCGGTCAACGAAGGCATGTTGGCGCCGCGAGGGGCCCTGCTGGGGACCATCGGCGACGCGGGAGGCCAGTACTACGCCCACTTGCACTTCGAGGTCCGCGACCGCCCGGGCGCCCCGCTCGGTGGTGGATACGGCACGCCCGACGGCCACGTCGACCCCACCGCGTTCATCGGCGCGCACCGGGGCGCATCCCCGCCGAATGTCCGACGCGCCGCCCACCGCTAGCGCGGAACGCCCTGGAAACCGGACGTGCCGCTGCGGGACGCCATCGGGGCACCGCCTGTTCGCCGCCGCCGCGGGGCCCGCACCCCTTCCCCCGCCTCTCCCTCATTTCATCGTCGTGATGCCATCTGACACGTCAGGATAGAATGGAAGATCGTCATGGAGATAATCAAGCAACTCTGGGAGACAAAGCGCGTCGGCCGCCACCGCGTAGGCACGGGGAGCCTCCGGCAGCACCACCAGGTGGTCGAAGGCGTGCACGGCCTCCGCGCCCGGCCACCAGCCCCGGCCCTGGGCATGCGCCAATTCCGAGGCGCTCATGGGGTAACTGACCGGGTAGAACGAGGGTAGATTGACGAGAACCTCGACGCCGGGAAGGCAGGGATCTGCCACGGCTCGGGCCAGGGCCCGCAAGCCCGGGTGCGAGCCGCCCACCACCTTGCCCTCCTCCATGAGTTGCGCGAACAGCACCCGGTAGAGCACGATGTTCAGGAAGGGACGCTCGGTGGCCGGCTCCGCCCGGGCGAGTTCGCGATGCCGGATGTACGCGGAGACGACACTGGTGTTGTGGGCCCGGTACCAGTCCAGGTCCGACCCGGAGTGCAACCAGCGCCACCAGGCCCGCTCACCCAGCGACAGGCCGTCGGCGGCGGCCTCGAGCAGTGACTCGGCCGTCTCCGCGTCGAGGACGATTTGGTCGTTCACCGCGCGCCACCAGGGGCTCCCCCCCCGGCCGGGCGGGGCCAGGACGCCTCGGCGGCACTCCCAGCGAGTAAACGCGAGTTCCGAGAGGCCGGGGCCCATCGAGCGACGGCTCCACGCGCGGTGGTAGAACAACTCGCGGAGCCGAACTCGGGCCTCGGGGTCATCTTCCACGGTTTCGAGCGCGGCGCGGGCCTGGGCGCGCGCCGCAACGACGTCGGAGTTGGGCATCACCGGGGGATAACCGGGGGGCCGTAGGACAACAGCGCCGTGCTACCCTCGAACCCGCTGTGACTCTCGCCGCCAACATGCCCGCCGACGGTGTGATCCCCCAGATCGGGCCGTACGCCCTGGAAGGTCGGGTGGGCGCCGGCGGGATGGGCGTGGTGTACCGGGCCCGCGACACCCGTGATGGGCGCATCGCAGCCGTGAAGACGTGCTTCCCCGGTCGAGCCAGCGACGCGGCGGCCCTGCGCGCGGAGGCCCGGGCGTTGCGGCAAGTCGATCACCCCGGCATCGTGCCCGTGTGGGACGCCGGCGAGCACGAGGGAATTCCCTGGTACGCCATGCCCTTGCTGCACGGTACCAGCCTGGCGGAATTGCTCGCGGGCGGCACCCGACCGTCCAAGACCATGACGTTCTCGGCGCTCACGTTTTCCGAGGACTTCGACGCCACCGAGCCCACCGTCGCAACCGAAGTCCTTCCCTTCTTCGTCCAACTCTGCGAGGCGCTGGGCGCCCTCCACGCGGCGAATTTCGTCCACCGGGACCTCAAGCCGCAGAACGTCATCGTCACCGCCGGTCGCCCCGTGCTCCTCGACTTCGGACTCGCGGAGGGGTGGGTGGCCGGCGTCGTGAGGGAGAACCTCGAGGCCCGGCAGGAACTCGCAGGGAGCGCGCACTACATGGCGCCCGAAGTGCTGGTGGGTGAGCTGCCCGACCCTCGCACCGATCTCTACGCCCTGGGCGTGATGTTGTTCGAGGCGTGCACCGGCGCCAAGCCTTTCCAGGGCGACGTGGCCTCGGTGGTGCGCCAACATGTCCACGCCGCCGCCCCCGATCCCCGGGATCGGAACGCGCAGGTCAGCGGCACCCTCGCCGAACTGGTCCTCAGCCTGATGGCGAAGGACCCGGTCGACCGGCCGGCGGGTGCCGGGGTCGTTGCGGCTCGCCTGGCCGCGGAGATCGGTGACACCACGCCGCGGGAGTCCCGCCCGCCCCTGTGGTTCCGGTCGCCGCTGCTGGGCCGGGTCGACGACCTCCAGCGCATAGAGCAGCACGCGGCCAGCGACGTCGTCGTCGTCTCCGGCGAGGCAGGCTCCGGCAAGACGCGCCTCCTGGTCGCCCTTGCGACGCGGGCCCGGCGCGGCCGAGCGCGGGTGTGGGCAGGCGAGGGCGCTGACTCCCGCGTCGATGCGGGCGGCGTGCTCGCGTCGGTGCGACCCGCGTTGCGCCAACTGGCGTCGCGAGCGGCCTCGGATCCGACGGTGCTCGCCTCCCTCGGCGCGCACCTTGGCGCACTCGCGCAGATCGAACCTGAGCTGGCGCCGCTGGCGGCGACCGCCGGGACCCTCCCGGCGCCGCCCCTGGACGGTCCCTCAGCCAGCGCCCGAGCCCTGGAGGCCGCGAGGGCCGCGCTGGTCATGCTCGCGGGCGCGGACGGAGGCCTGTGGGTCATCGACGACGTGAACCGGGTCGACGACCTGACCCTCGCGTTGGTCAAGCACCGGGCCCAATTCCCCGGCGCCTGGGGCGCGGTGCGGGTCGTGTGTGCGCTACGCTCCGACGAGCGGGACGAGGTGATTCGCGAGCTGTTGGCCACCCAAGGAGTGGTCGAGGTCCCCATCGAAAACCTCGGCCCCGCCGCGATGCAGCAGTTGCTGGCCTCGACGCTCGGCACCCGGGAGCC
>CAYHRZ010000101.1:0-12737 GCA_964359125.1 uncultured Klebsiella sp.
CCGAGCGCATCGGCTTCTGGGTGAACTTGCCCGCGGCCTACGTCACCTACCACCGCAGCTACGTGGAGAGCGTGTGGTGGGCGCTCTCGGAGTTGTTCCGCAAGGGCCTGCTCTACCGCGACTACAAGGTGGTGTGGTGGTGGCCCCAGGGGGGAACGGCGCTCTCCTCCGGGGAGGTGGGCGAGGGCTACCGCTCGGTCGACGACCCGAGCGTGACGGTGCGCTTCCGGGTCACGGCGGGAATCACCGCTGGTCTGGACCCGCGGGTGGCCGAGGCGCTATCCTCGGGAAAGCTCAGTTTCCTCGCGTGGACGACCACCCCCTGGACCCTGCCGAGCAACGTGGCGCTGGCGGTGAACCCCACCGCCACCTACGCCTTCACCCTGGTGGGCGACGAGGTCCTGGTCACCGCGGCGGACCTCGCGCCCGAGGGCGAGACCCTGGGCGCCCTCGCGGGCGAGGCGCTCTCGGGCTGGACCTACGCCCCCCTCTTCCAGTGGCACGAGGCTGTCCCCGAGCAAGCCGCGCAGTTGGCGGCCGGGCGCCACTTCGTCGTCGTCACCGGCGACCACGTGGAGGTGGCGCAGACGGGCATCGTCCACACCGCGCCGGCCTTTGGCGAAGACGACTTCAAGGCCCGGGTAAAGCATGGCCTCGGCTTCTTGCAGATGGTCGGCGCAGATGGGAAGTTTATCGAGGGATGTGGGGCCTTTACGGGGCGGTTCTGCAAGGAAGCCGACAAGGAACTCGTACGCCACCTCAAGGACGCGGGCGCCCTGTGGAAAAGCGAGGTGTACCGCCACGAGTACCCCTTCTGTCCCCGGGCGGACCAGGACCCGCTCATCCAGTACGCGCGTCCCGCGTGGTTCATCCGCACCACCTCGGTCAACGCCGAGGCCCTGGCCAACAACGCCACCGTGGGCTGGCACCCGTCGACCATCGGCGAGGGGCGCTTCGGCGACTTCCTCCGCAACAACGTGGACTGGGCGCTCTCCCGGGAGCGCTTCTGGGGCACACCGCTCAACATCTGGGTGTGCGCGGCCTGCGAGCAGCACGTCGCCCCGGCCAGCGTGGCGGAGATCCAGCAACGAGGGGGACAGTTGGCCGAGGGGGTGAGCCCGGATCTCGCCGTCCACAAGCCGTGGGTTGACCGTGTAATCCTGCGTTGCGACTGCGGTGGCACGATGCACCGCGTGCCCGAGGTCATCGACTGCTGGTTCGACAGTGGCTGCATGCCCTTTGCCCAGTGGGGCTGGCCGCACCAGGGCGGCGCCGAGTTCGAGCGCAGTTTCCCCGCCGACTTCATCTCCGAGGCGGTGGACCAGACGCGAGGCTGGTTCTACTCGTTGTTGATGGTGAGCACGCTCTTGTTCGACGACGACACCTGCCGTAACCAGGGCCTGTCGCCCCGGGGCTACCCGCGCCCGTATCGTAACTGCATCGTGCTCGGCCACGTCTGCGACGTGGACGGCAAGAAGGAGTCGAAGTCCAAGGGCAACTACACCTCGCCGGACCTGGTGCTCAAGGGCGAGATGAAGGTGAAGGTCGTCGCCGATCCCTCGCTCAAACCCGGGCAGATGGGCATGAAGGCGCCACAGGTGAAGAGCCTGGCGCTGGACCCCGCCGAGCGCATGCGCGCCCCCGACGGCAGCCCCTTCGAGGTGGTGGCACGACCGGTGAAGGGCAAGGACGCCGTGCACCTGCACCCCGACGACGCCGCCCGCCTCGGCCCGGTGGTCGTTTTCCGACCGCCGTTCCCCGCGCCCGGCGCCGACGCCTTCCGCTGGTTGTTCTGCGCCAGCAACCCGCCCTGGAACAACACCCGGATCTCGCTCAAGGCGATCCTCGAGGGACAGCGCGAGTTCCTGTTCCGCCTGCGCAACGTGCACCAGTTCATGGCGCTCCACGCCGAGGGGTGGACACCCTCGGAGCCGGTGGCGACGCACCCGCTGGATCGCTGGGTGCTGCACGAGGTAAACACGCTGGTGCAGACGTGCACGGTGCAGCTCGACGCCTACCGCCCCTTCGAGGCGGCGCGGGCGATCTCCGCCTTCGTCGACGGCCTGTCCAACTGGTACCTGCGGCGCAGTCGCGACCGCTTCGAGACCACCGACGCCGACGGCATCGCCGCGCGCGACACCCTGCACGCGGTGCTCTCGGTGCTGTGCCGGGTGATCGCCCCCTTCGTGCCGTTCACCGCCGAGGCGATCTACCTGTCGATCCGCGGGTCGGAGGGGCCGCCGAGCGTACACGCTTGCGACTGGCCCGAGCCCCGCGAGGCCTGGGCGGCGCCGGACCTGGCGGCCGACATGGCGCTGGTGCGTGAACTGGCCTCGCTGGGTCTCGCCGCGCGGGCGCTGGTGGGCGTGCGCGTGCGGCAGCCCCTGTCGGCCGCCGAGGTGGTGCTGGCGGACGGCAAACGCGCTGCCGGCCTGGGGCCCTTGCTGCCGCTCCTGGTCGACGAGCTCAACGTGAAGGAGATTCGTTTCTCGACCGACGCCTCGCGCTTCGTGTCGTTCACGGTGAAGCCCGATTTCCGGGCGCTGGGCAAGAAGCTCGGTCCCGACATGAAGGCCTGCCAAGCGGCCCTGGCGGGGATGGACGGCGGCGAGGTCCGGGCGAAGGTGCTGGGTGGCGGCCTGGCGCTGGTATTGCCCAGCCGCGAGGTGGTGCTCGGCCCCGACGAGGTGATCGTCGAGGTGGCCCCGCTGCCGGGCTTCCAGGCGGCGGGGTCGGCGGCGGCCGTCGTGGCCCTCCACGCGGAGCTCAGCGAGGACCTCCTCGTCGATGGCCTGGCCCGCGAGATCACCAGCAAGCTCCAGGCGATGCGCAAGGGGCTAGGGCTGCGCTTCGGCGAGCCGGTGCGGGTGGCCATCGACGGCGCTGCGCGCACCGAGGCGGTGATGTCGCGACACGGCGAGTCGCTGCTCCGCGGTGTCGGCGCCACGCTGGGTGCCGCCCTCGGCGCCAGCGGCGGCGAAGAAGCGGAGATCGCCGTCGACGGCGAGACCGTCCGCCTGCGGGTGGAGCGGCGTGGCTGACCTCCCCCCCGAGGTGCTCGATCGCCTCGCCGCCTGCGAGACCGTTCGGCTCGACGTGGGGCCACCGGGCGACACCTTCCCGGCCCGGGCGGTGGTCGCGCCGGTGAGAGGACAGCTGTACCTCTTGCTGGCGCCCGACGCGCGGGTCGAGGCCGCCCTCGACGCCCACGTCGACGGGGCCGTCCTCGCGGAAGACGCGGCGCGCACGTGGAGCGTCGCCGCCCGCGGCCGGTTGATGTACGGGCGCCGGGTGGTCAACGACCCGCGCCGCAGCGAGCTTCTCCACTGGCTACCCGAGGGCGTGGGGCCCGAGGCGATGGTGGCGGCACGGTTCTTCCCCGAGACCCTCGACTACCAGCACGAGGCTCGCGACGGGCGCCGCCGGGCCCAGGGCCCCGTGCCGGGTGCTGCGCTCTTGCCTGCGTGGCGTCGGCTGTGGGAGGTGGGCGGGGCGCCGTTCTGGCCCTGGCTTCTCACCGCGATGATCCTCGAGTCGGTGGTGATCCTGTTCGTGGCCGACCCCGAGGATCGCAACGCCTACTCGCTGGTCGTCGCGGTCCTCGCCGGTGCCTTGCCCGTCGTCGGAACACGTATCGCGTTCGGTGCGCGTGATCTCCAGCGCTGGCGCAAGGGTTTCGAGAAGGAGGAGTCGCTGGGCGCCTTGTCGCAGGCCTGGTTCGCGGGGGCCGAGCTCGAGCGCGCCGGGTTGCGGGTGCTGGGGGCGGCGGCCCTGGCCTGGGGGCTCCTGTGGTGGGCGTGCGGGTCGGTCGTCGTGGGGGCGGTGGCGCTGGTGTCGGGCGCGCCGCTCCTGGTACTATTGATGGCGGTGCGGCGACGGTCGGAGCTCCCCGCCTCGGAGGCCGCGTGAACATCAGTCTCAGAGGATCCAGCCCCGGGGCGATGGTCGCCGGCATCCTCCTGTTGTCGCGCGCCCGCACCTTCGGCCAGCGCCTGCGGGTGGAGATCGTCGGCGACCCCGGGGACATCGGGGTCATCGAGGGCCCGGCCGTGCTGCACTCGTCGGCCTTGGCCTCGTGCGGGGTGGGACGCGAACTGGGCAGCGGGGCGCTGGTGGTGGTGCCTGGCCCGGGCGAGGCGCCGCTGGCGATGAGCCTGTCGCCCGAGGGACGAGGTGCGTGGTTCGAGGTGGCCCGCACGGGGTCGGGCGTTCACCCTGCCACGCGTGCGCTCTACGAGGTGCTCGGCACCAACAACGCCGATGCCCGGCGCCTGTCTCGCCAGCTCCACGCGGGCGTGGAGCGCCTGGGCGGGGCCTTCGAGCCGGCCGTGCTCGACTTGCTCTTCGGTGCCCCGGTGGCGCCGCTCTCGCGTCTGGCCCTGGCGCTGCGGGCGGGACGCAGTCTGACCGGGCAGCGCGGCGAGCCCGTCACTGCCTGTCTGGTTGGCCCCCTTGGCGACAGCGACGAACTGGATCCCGTCGCGACCCTGAGCCGGCTCTCCCCCGGGGTACGGGACAGCCTTGCTGGGCTGCGGGCCTTCGCGGGGGTGCTCCGGGAGCGTGGCGACGAGAGCCTGGCTCGCGGTGTCGACGAGCTGCTGGGCCACTTCGGTATGCTGCCACCGAGCGGCATGCTGCCCCCGCTGGATCCCGTCAGCGACGCGGTGGCGGTGGGGCTCGAGCGGGCGCTCGGTGCGACCGGGACGAGGTCGCAGGCCCAGGTCGCGCTGCTGGAGACGTATCGCTTCCTCGGCGGGACCTTCGCCACGCGGGCCGACTGGATCGTCGACCTCCCCGCACCGTTGCCCCCGGAGGACCGCCTGGGGCGCTGGCGTTGGTTCTGCAGCGAGGTGGCCGAGGCCGCGGCCCGGGTCGACGCCCTGTGGCGAGACCTGGTAGACCCGCCGCAGTAGCGGGGAGATCAGCGCTCGGTGGCCGCCGGGCGATCCGCCGTCCCAGCCAGACCGCGTCGCGACACGGTCCCTCCGTGGGCGTGCAGGAACCTGCGGGCCTCGCGGAGTTGCTCGACGTGGGCCGCGCCAAAGAACGTGGCGTGGTGCTCGGGGAAGACGACGCCCTCGTGCGACGCGGAGTGCCGGAGCGGGCACCAGGCCGACTCGATTTGCTCGAGCAGGAGCGACAGGGCAAGCGCGGAGTTCTTCCATGCCCGCAGCATCGCCCGCAGGGGCGCGGGGTACTGGGCGGCGTAGTCACCCGCGGCCAGGAGCGCCGCGCCCTCGCCGAGGGAGAACCGGTGCATGCGCAGGCAGCGCGAGATGACGAGGCCGAAGAGGAAACGGACGGTGTAGAGGTCGAAGGCGACCCAGAGCGGGGCGCTGACGACGCCCGCGACGCCGGCCAGGGCGAGTCGCCAACCCGCCAGCGGGGCAGGGGCGGCGGCCACGTGGTCGAGTTGGGTGTTGAGCATCGTGGTGAGGCCGTTGGCGTACCCACAAAACTGGCAGTTCAGGCGGTCGAGCCAGAACAGGTGCGCGATCCGCCCGCGGTCGAGGAACACGTGGTCCCGCCAGCGAACCCGGGGCACACCGAACAGCGGTGCGAGCACGCCCTGGAGCAGCACGACGACGAGCGTGAGGTTCAGCACGATGAACGCCGGGAGGCTCAGGTACATGGTGCCACCGCCGACCAGGCACCGGGGCCAGCCGTGCTGGCGCACCTGGGCGATGCTGATCGAGACGATGACGGAGCGAGCGGCGGACACCCGGCGGCATAGCCCGTCTCGGGCCCCGCGGGTGCTTGACACGCCCGCCGATAGCGTGCACGATTTCTCCATTCTCTGCTGGAGCCCAGTTGTCGGGCCTCGATCTTGTGCGACTCGGCAAGACCATCCACTACCTGCTGCGTCACGCCGAGGGCACCGGGCTCGAGGCCGACGCCGAGGGGTGGTTTCGCGTGGAAGACGTTGCCCGGGTGGTGAGCCGCACCATCCGCCGCCCGGTGGGCGGCGCCGACGTGGCCGGCGCGAGCACCTGCCTGGCCGGTTCGCGCGTGCAACTCACCTCCGGCCGCATCCGCGCCGTGGCAGGCTCCGCCCCGGACCGGTTCGCCGGACCGGACCTGCTCTTCCACGCCGCGCCCGGGGCCCGGGTCGCGGAGTACCGCGAGGGCGGCGAGATCCGCGGGCCGGGCCGGGCTGGTGTGCACCTGTCACGCGGCGAGGCGGGGGCGTGGAGGGTCGGCCACCGCAGCTTCGTGGAGCCCGTGGTGCTGGTGGTCGACGCGGCGCGGGCACGTCGCGACGGTATCGCGTTCAACCGCGTGCGGGCGGGGCTCTACAACACCGTTGCCGTGCCGCTACGTCACGTGCTCAATCTGCGCGAGGGCTATGCCGAGCAGGCGAGCGCGGGCGGCTTCGTGGTGGAGTGGTCCAGCGGGGCGCCCCGGGTAGCGCTCATCCGCGTGTCACGACGCAACGGCGCGACGTGGGAGGTGGCCAAGGGCAAGCTCGAGTGCGGCGAGTCGCCCCGGCAGGCCGCGGAGCGGGAGATGCGGGAGGAGATGGGGATGGACGCCGAGGTGCACCACGCCCAGGCCCTGGGTGCCGTGCACTACGGCTTCTACACCCGAGAGGGCACGCCCCGGCTGAAGACCATCCACGTCTTCGTCCTGGAACTGTCGGGCCCCTACACCGACTTTCACCCGGCCGCCTCCGAGGGTATCGAGGAAGTGCGCTGGTTCGACCTGGCCGAGGTGGTCACGGCGCTGGCCCACCCCAGCCTGCGGGGCACGCTGGGGCCCCTGGTCGCCGCCCTGGAGCAGCGCGCCCGGGAACTGGGCCTGCCGCCGGTGCGCCTGGGACAGGGCGCGGTGGAGGAAGAGGCGGTGTAGGTCGGCTACGCCGGCGGTTCCCACCCGCCGAGCATCGCCTCGACGTGGTGGAGCCGGTCCTGGCCCCAGACGAGGTGGCGACCGTTGACGACGAAGGCCGGGACCCCGAAGGCCCCGGCGTCGGTGCCGGCCTGCGTGCTGTCGACGAGGGCCTGCTTCTGCGTCGCCGCCGCCTCGATCTCGGCGGTGGAGAATCCGATGTCGGCGAGCACCGCCGTGTCGCCCACGTCGCGGCCCTGCGACCAGGCGGCGCGGAAGATGCGCAGCATGCGCTCGGCGCTGGGCTCGAGCAGGAACAGTCGCAGCGGCAGCACCGTGCGCATCGGGAAGGTCGAGGGCCACTGCAGGGGCACCCCCCAGTGGGCGGCCCAGCGCAAGAGGTCTTTCATGATGAACTGGCGCTTCGGCTCGCTCATCGAGAAGAGCGGCACGTCGACCTGACCCACGGCGCGGAACAAGGCGCCCAGGAGCAGGGGGCGGAGCCGCAAGGTGGACCCGGTGCGCGCCGCCAGCGCTTCGACCTGGGTCGCCGCGAGGTAGGCGAAGGGCGAGCTGAAGTCGAAGAAGAAGTCGAGGGTGTTCCCGGGTAGCGCCGCGGTGGGGGCTGCCGGCGGCGTGCCGCCGAGTTCCCGCTCGGCCATCCACAGCCGGTCCTCGCCCCAGTACAACTCGTCGCCCACGATGCTCGCGGGTGCGCCAAACACGCCCCGCGCCAGGGCCTCGTCCGTGTTGGCTTTCAGCGCGTCGCGCTGGGCCTCGAGGTCCACCGGCCCGGCAACCTCGCGCACCACCGCCTCGTCCTCGATGGCGCGCCCTTCCGCCCAGTAGGCCCGGTAGAAAGCGTGGATGACCGCCGGGTCGTTGCCCCGGGCCAGGGTGGCGCGCAGGGCGTTCACCGTGCGCCGCGGGTGCTCTGGCGGGTGGCGCAGCGGCAGCCCCAGTCGGGCGGCCTGCCGCGCCTGGTCCTGCAACAGATAGCGCGCCTTCGCCGGGGGGAGCGGGAGCACCTGTGGCTGGGCCAGGGCACGGAACACGCCGCCGAGCAAGAACGGCTTCCAGCGCAGTTCGGCGCCGGTGCGCGCGGCCAGGGCCTCGACCTGCTGGGAGGCGAGGTAGGCGTAGGGGCAGGAGTAGTCGAAGAAGAAGTCGAGGGTCCGGCTCACGGGGCGTCTCCCAGCGGAGCGGGGTAACCGTCCGGGCGGTGCCCGAACCTCTCTTCCACGTCGCGCTCGTCCACCCCGAGATCGGCGGAAACGCCGGCAACGTCGGCCGCCTCTGCCTCAACGTGGGGGCACGGCTGCACCTGGTGCACCCGCTCGGTTTCCAGACCGACGAGAAGGCGGTCCGGCGGGCGGGACTCGACTACTGGAAACACGTCGACAACGTGGAGCACGACTCGCTGGAGGCCTTCGACCAGTGGTGCGAGGGGCGCCGCGTGCGGGCCCTGTCCTCCCACGCCGAGCGTCCCTACACCGCCATCCGCTTCGCGGAGGGCGACGTGATCGTGCTCGGGCGCGAGTCGGTGGGCCTACCCCCCGATTGGCTCGCTGGTCGCGACAGCTACCGCATCCCGATGGTGGGCCCCACCCGCTCGCTCAACGTGGCCAACGCCGCCTCGGTGGTGGCGTACGAGGCGCTCCGGCAGCTGCGGCCGGCATTGTTTGCCTAGTGAAGGCGGGGACGCTCGGTCGCCTCGAGCGCCTCCTTCGCGCCGGCCGGATTAGTCGCCGTCGATGCCAGTCCGCCCCAACGTCGCCGCCCCGCGGGTTGCCGCCGTCGTGATTGCCGGCGGCCGGGGCACGCGCTTCTGGCCGCTGTCCCGCCGGTCCCACCCCAAGCAAGTGCTCGCCATCGGCGGGGGTGAGAGCCTGCTGGCCCAGACCCTGCGCCGGGTCGAGGGGATCGCCGCCCGCTCGGTGGTGGTCACCGGGCCCGACATGGAGGCGGCGGTCCGCGCGGAGGCCAAGGGCGCCGAGGTGATCGTCGAACCCTCCGGTCGAAACACCCTGCCGGCCATCGCCTGGGGCACGCTGGTGGCTTGGCAGGGGGGCAGCGACACGGTGGTGGTGCTCCCCTCGGATCACCACGTCGCGCGGCCCGAGGCGCTCCGCGCCGCGCTGCAGTCGGCGGTGGCGCTGGCCCAGGGAGGGGCGCTGGTCACCCTCGGGGTGCGACCTACGCGCGCCGAAACCGGCTTCGGCTGGATCGAGGCGGATGGCGACCGGGTGATGCGATTCGTGGAGAAGCCGCCCCACGGGGTGGCCGAGGCGATGTTCACCGGGGGACGTCACCTCTGGAACGCCGGCATGTTCGCCTTCCGGGTGGATGCCTTCCGGGCCGCGCTGTCGCGACACGCACCGGCCACGGCGGCGGCGCTGTCCGCGATCGAGTCGGGGACGCCGGTGGCCGAGGCGTGGACGGCCACCGACGCCACCAGCATCGACTACGGCGTGATGGAGAAGCACGACGACGTGCGCGTCGTTCCACTGGACTGCGGCTGGTCCGACGTGGGCAGCTGGACGGCGTTGGAGGAGGTGGTGGAGCGCGGCCCGGGGGGTGCGGTGATCGCCCGCGTCGTGAGCGCCATCGACGCTCACGACAACCTCGTGCACGCCGAGGGCAAGCTCGTGGCCCTGCTCGGGGTGGAGGGCCTGGTGGTGGTCGACACCCCGGACGCCCTGCTGGTGGCGCGGCGGGAAGATGCCCAGCGTGTCAGGGAAGTGCTTGCCGATCTCGACGCCCGCCAGCTTTCCCGGTACACCTGAGCGCATGATGCTGCTCCTGCTCGCCTGTGCCAGCGCCGACATCAAGTCCTCGCTGGCCGACTGCTCCGACTACAACTTCTCCGGGGAGCAAGAGTCCACCCTGGAGTCGACCGCCACCGGCGCCAAGGCGGTGATCTGGCGCACCTACGTGGAGCGCGAGAACACCGACGACGCCTTCGCCCCGGAGATCGTCGACGAGGGGACCGTGGTGAACCTCTACGAGGTGTGGGAGGCGGGCAGCGACGCCACGCCGTGGTGCTACGAGCCCACGCTCACGCTGTCGAACCTCAACGGCCAGGTGGAGGTGCGCTGGTACCTGTCGCCGGACGACAGCGTGCCTTTCGACACCGTGCGGGTGTCGGGGCAGTAGTGCCCCGCGCGCTGGTCACCGGGGTCACCGGGCAGGACGGCAGTTACCTCGCCGAGTTGCTGTTGGCGGAGGGCTGGGAGGTGTTCGGCCTCACCCGGAGGTTGTCGCTGGACAACCACCAGCGACTGGCTCGCGCCGAGGGCTTGCACCTGGTCCCGGGCGACCTGCACGACCACGGGTCACTGGTGCGTGCGCTACAGGTGTCGCGACCGGATCACGTGTACAACCTCGCGGCGCAGTCGTTCGTGCCGACCTCCTGGGAGCAGCCCATCCTCACCGGTGAAGTGACCGGCCTCGGCGCGGTGCGGGTGCTCGAGGCGGTGCGACAGGTGTGCCCCGACGCGCGGCTGTACCAGGCCAGCTCCAGCGAGATGTACGGCTTCTCCGAGCACCGCGTGCAAGACGAGCACACGCCGTTCCACCCGGCGTCGCCCTACGCCGCTGCGAAGGTGTACGCCCACCACATGGCGGTTCACTACCGCGAGGCCTACGGCATGTTCGTGGTGGCGGGGATCCTGTTCAACCACGAGTCGCCGCGACGCGCGCCACAGTTTGTGTCGCGACATATCGCGATGGGGGTGGCGGCCGTCCGGCGCGGCGAGGCGCGAACGCTGCCGCTCGGCAACCTTGCCTCCCGTCGCGACTGGGGCTGGGCGCCCGACTACGTGCGTGCCATGGTCACGATGATGAGCCGGGACGTGGCCGAGGACTTCGTGGTGGCCAGCGGGGAGTCGCACTCCGTGCGCGAGTTCGCCGAGCTGGCCTTCGCGCTCGCGGGCCTGCGCGCCGAGGACCACGTCGTCGACGAGCGAGCCCGGCACCGGCCGGCCGACATCCCGGCGCTGGTGGGCAACGCCGCGCGGGCGCGGGCGGAGCTTGGTTGGGCGCCCACCGTGGACTTCGCGGGGCTGGTGGAGCGCATGGTGCGCGCGGAGATCGACCGGAGTTCGGCATGAACGTGGCGTCGTGAGAGCGCTGGTGACGGGCGCCGCGGGCTTCGCGGGCAAGCACCTCTGCGCGGCGTTGCGCCAGCGCGGCCACGAGGTGATCGCGGCGGGGCACAATGCCGAGTGCCCGGTGGACTTCCGGCTCTTGGAACTGGTCGCGGAGTTGTTCTCCGACACCAACCCCGACGTGGTGTTCCACCTCGCGGGCACCAGCTCCGTGGCCCAGATGCGACAGGGCCCCGCCGACACCCAGACCGAGAACATCGTCCACCCGCTGCTCAACGTGCTCGAGTGCGCCGGCAAACGCCGCGTGCTGTACGTGAGCACCTGCCACGTCTACGGCGCCGGTCCCACCGACGAGTCGGCCCCGATGCGCCCCACGGAGCTCTACGGCGCGGCGAGGGCCAGCGCCGAGGCGATGGCGCGGCGTCACGTACACAAGGGGGGCGACGTGGTGATCGCCCGCGCCTTCCACCACACCGGCCCGGGACAGGACCGCCGCTTCGCCCTCTCCGACTGGGCCCACCGCTACGCCGCCGGGGAGCGACAGCTCCCGGTGGGCAACCTCGACGTGCGTCGCGACTACTTCGACGTGCGGGACGCCGTGGGAGGCTACGTGATCCTGGCCGAGCAGGGCGCGGCGGGACAGGCTTACAACCTGTGCAGCGGCACCTCGCGGACGATGGCGGAGTTGTTCGGGATCCTCTGCCCGGGTGCGGAGCCGGTGATCGACTCGTCACGGCAGCGGGGCAAGGAAGTGCCGCTGATCGAGGGCTCGCCGGCGCGGGTGGAGGCGCTCGGTTGGACGCGGCGCTTCAGCATCGAGCAGACGCTGGGCGACTTGCGGGGGTGGGCGGCGGGGGAGTGAGGCGGCCAGGGCGGATCGGCGTGGGAACGCGTCCCGCGTCGCGACTGCGCGCTCCGTCGCGCCTACGGAGAGCCATCGGCCATGGCCCTCGGTGCTCGTGGCGCCAGCACGGCGCCGGTGTCGAGGAGTCCGGGCTCGATGTCGTGGAGGGGGGCGGCCGCAGCCTGGGGAGCGGGCGACGACACCGCGGTACCCGTGTCGCGCAGCGACGAGACGGGCGCACCCTCGTGAGCGGGCTCGCCGGTCGAGACCGGGGGCGGGCAGGCCAGGAAGAGGGCGAGGGCGAGGGTCGGGAACATGGGGGAACTCCGGGGAGAGGGGTGCTACCAGGCGTCGGGGTCGTCAAAGGGGACCGGCCACCCGAGCCAGACGGAGCCCGTGAGGTAGTCCCGGTCGAAGTGTGCAACGTCCTCGAAACCGTCACCGTCGATGTCGTGGATGCCCGGGTGCGGGTAGACGCTCCCGGTGAAGGTGAGGCCATGCAGTGGCGCGTGCGGCGCCGGGAGCTCGTGCGGCACCAGGTACCAGGTGTCGGTGCTGTCCTCGCCGACCAGCAGCTCGTCTTGCCCGTCGCCGTCGGCGTCGAGGAGCTGGTGGTAGGTGTCGAGGGAGCCGCTCCCGCTGGTGTCGTTCCCGATCCAGGAGCCCACGGCGTCGGTGATGTAGAACTCCCCTCGCGTGGTGCCGTCGAAGACGAAGATCTCGCCAGACTGGTAGCCCACGCCGCCCCAGGCCCTGAGGTTCAGCAGCAAGTCGGGCGTGCCGTCGCCGGTCCAGTCGCCGGCCGACGTCAGGTGGACGTCGCCGAGGTGGTTGGCGTCGCCTCGTGGGTCGTCGGTCTCGGGGACGAGCGTGGCGATCTCCAGGTCGGAGACGTCCACGCCGTCGGCAGCGGCGAGGTTGGCGCCGCTGTAGAACCCGTGGTAGGGTCCCACGGT
>CAYHRZ010000102.1:0-12731 GCA_964359125.1 uncultured Klebsiella sp.
TCTGGAAGCCGTTGCAGATGCCCAGCACCGGCCCGCCCGCCGCCGCGAATCTCGTCACCTCGTCCATCACCGGCGAGAAACGCGCGATGGCCCCGCAGCGCAGGTAGTCGCCGTAGGAGAATCCGCCCGGCAGGATCACCGCGTCGACCCGCCCCAGCGACGCGTCTTTGTGCCAGGTCGGCACCGGCTCCATGCCGCACAAGGCCACCGCGTGGCGCGCGTCCGCGTCGCAGTTGCTGCCGGGGAAGGTGACGACGGCCCCCCTGGGTTTCACGCCAGCTCCACGCGGTAGCGCTCGATCACCGTGTTGGCCAGGAGGCGTTCGCACATAGCCTGCACGCGCGCCTCCGCGTCGGGGCCATCGTCGAGCTCGATCTCGAAGAACTTCCCGATTCTCACGCCCTTGACCTCGGTGAAACCGAGCTGGTTCAGGCCGCCGACGACGGCCTTCCCCGCGGGGTCGTGTACGCCCGGCTTGAGGGTGACGTAGACCTTGGCGCGCATCGGTAGCCTCCGGGGGTGGCGAGGGGCGCGGCTATCATGCAGCACGCGCGGCGGCCCCGCCCCGCGCGCTAGGCTTCGGCTGGCGTGCTCCACCTCCTCGCTGCCCTGTCCGCCGCCGAGCCGCTCTGCGACGCGCTGACTCGCGAGGGTTGGGTGTCGGCGCCCGGTGGCTATGCCTACAACGCCGCCGAGTTGGACCAGGACTTCGGACCCCGACCCGGCGCGGCCGCCGCGATGGCCTCGCTCCTCGCCGCGCTCCGGGAGGGCGGCACGATGCCGGTCGTCGTCCTGCTCCCCACCCGCCCGATGGCCAACCCACAGTTCGACACCGCGACCTACGACCGCGCTGCCGCCGTGGCGAGCTACCGCGCGAACGTGGCATGGTTGCGACAGCAGGGCGCGCTGGTGGTCGACGTGCTCGACCAGGCCACCGTCACCCACGCCGACGCGGAAGCCTTCTTCCTCCGGGGCGGCGCCCACTGGGGCACCCGCGGCGCCGAGATCGCGGCGAACGAGGTGGCCGCCGCGATCCGTGAAGCCGGGATCGCCGTGGGACTGCGGCCGGTGCCCCATGTCCTCGAGTCCTTCGGGAAGCGACCCTGGACCGCGGAGCTGCAGCGGCGTTGCCCCGGCCTACCCAGCGTCGATAGCCTCGACCGGGTGGCGGCCCGCCCCGCCTCGGCGCCGGGCCTGCTCGACGAGGTACCCCCGGCCGACGTCGTCCTGGTGGGAACCAGCTTCTCGGAGCCCGCGTACCACCTCGCCGACTACCTCCGCGTGGCCCTCGGCACCGACGTCACCGAGTACGCCACCTCCGGCGGCCGGGCCCTCGGGGCGCTCTCCACGTGGCTGCACAGCGACGACCGGGCCGCCCACCGGCCCCGGGTGCTCGTGTGGGAGCTCAGCGTCGCCCACCTCTTCGGCCCCGGCCGCCGCGACGCCCCCAGCGGTGGCGACCTCGCCTACTACCGGCAACTCGTCCCCGCCGCTCGCGGCGACTGTAGCGACCGCGCGGTGTCTTCCGCCACCACCACCGGTCCGCTGCCGCGCGTGCTGCTGTCCGACCTCGCCCGCGTCCCCGCCGCGAGCCCCTACCTCGCGATCCAGGTCGAAACCCCCGTCACCGGGCTCACCCTCGACCTCGACTTCGGCGACCGCCACGACACCTACACCTTCCCGGAGCACGCGCGGGTAGACCGCGACCACCGCTACTTCCTGGAACCCCGGCCCCCGGCGGGCACCGCACTACGCAGCATCACGCTCACCGCCGCCAGCCCCGACCCCGGTGCCGTCACCGTACACCTCTGCGACACTACGCCGCCTGGGGTCGGAGGTTAAGCGTTAAGCCTTTCCGAAAAAGTGGTGCTTCGCCCGTCGGACGCCGCCGTCCCCTCCCCCGCGTCAGATGCGATCCACCTCGGCAACGTCGGCATACACGCACGTCGACGCGTCGCCGCTCTCCTCGAACAACCCGAGGCTCTCGCCCTCCCAGGTGAGGCCGCCACGGGCGTCCCAGCACTGGGACCAACGCCACTGCCGTTCCTCGAAACCGCCGCCGGTCACGAAGGCGTCGGACCGGCCCCCGGTTCCCGGCTCCCACCGGTTGCGCACGGTGACCGTGGCGTCTTCGCTACTGCCGTCGTCCTCGATGTCGCCGACGTACCGGTACTGGAAGTCGCCCTCGTCGGCGGTGCGGCGGAGGGCGTAGGTGAGCGCCGGTTCCACCTCGTCGAGGACGACCACCAGGTCGACGCCCTCACGATTATCGTAATCGACCGTGAGCAGGCCATCGTCGTCGTTGCCACACCAGGACGCCCACTGGCCGCGGTCGAAGACGAACTGACCGTCCCCCGCGCGAACGCTGCTGCCGGCGTAGTGGGTACCGTACAGGAAAACGTACGTTTCATCCGACTGTCGCCCTGAGATGGACCAGTCGTATACACCGGCGTCGCGCGACATGAGCGCCGTGGCGTCGACTTCGCAGTCGGCCTCGAAGGGGCCCCACCGGCGACTGTCATCGGTGCGTTCGGCGGGCGGGAGACCACGCAGCGTTTCGACCGCACCCAAGAGGGTGAAGATGAACTCGTTGACGCCGCGGGTCGCGCCCACGGACAAGACGACCAGGTCCGCCGTCTCGCCGATGCTGGCGCGCGCACTCTCGGTGGACAGGTCGCTCTCGAAACCCACCGTCTGGCGCTCCTCGTCGGGAAACGCGTCCAGGAAGGCGGCATCCTCCGCGAAAATCTCGTTGCTCACGGAGCCGCAGGCCAAGAGTAGGAGGAGGAGCATGGTTAGAACCGGTACCCGATGCCGAGGAGGAGTTCGGAGAAACCCATCGAGTCGTCGCGGCCATCGACGACATACGGGAGGTAGTGTACGCGGAGCGACAACTCCGCCTCGAACTGGCCAGGGTGCAAGCCCACCCAGCCTTGCACGCCCGGCGACACGGTGAACAGCGACTGGTCGTCGACCCCCGCCGTGGGGAATCGCCGCCGGATCCACACGCCCTCGAGGTGCAAGCCGCCCCCGGCCTGGACCAGGGTGGGTGGGGTGGCCCACCCCGCGCCGGCGCCCACCGCGGCGGAGTCGATGCCCACCTCGACCGGGTAGCCCAGTTCCGGGACCTCGATGCTCGCCGCGCCGCTGCCGCCGAGGAAGTCGACACTCACGTACTTGCCGTCCTGCCAGTCGAACCGAGCCTCGACGCCCGCCACGGCGGTGTTGGGGAAGTACTGCCCCTGGATCTCCGGGTCCCCGAACGCCCGGCCACCGCTGACGAGGTGCATCGCCATCTTAGGGCGCTTCGCCTGGCGTATCGTGGCGTTGATGCTACCCTTCGCTACGTCGTCTTCGTACTCACCATCGGCGAACTGCCAGGGATCCACGCGGACCAACCCCCCCGCCGCCACCGCCACGGCGGCGACCGCCATGTGGGTGGGGAGGCGCTCCTGGACGAGGTACCGCCCCGGCCGCAGCGCCACCTTCCGGTCCGACCCCGCGACGGCCACCTCGGCCACGAACATGCGCCGGTCCACGTCGAACACCGCGAAGGTCCCGCCGTTGCTCCCCGGCAAAAACAGCGTCCCCGTACCCTGCCGCCCGAGTTCGGTGATCACCACGTCACCCTTGCCAGAGAGGTCCCACTCGTACGTCGGGTGCTGGGTGCCAGCGCGCGTTGACGAGGTTCTAAGTATTGTCTCGTGATACACGTATCGGTATGTCTCACTCAGGGTCACCCGCCCGTCGCCGTCATCGTCCGCAGTTCCCGCCAGCCCGCTGGCCAGGAAGTGGGTGAAGTAGGATCCCCCGATCTCGTTTGACTCCTGCGAGGACTCGTCGCCCGCCGACGACGTGATGATCACGCTGCCGCGGCTGTCCAGGCGCTCCTTGAGGTCGAAGACGAAGCTCGGCGCGGGCGTGCCGCCCTTGCGGCGGGTGATGGTCCCCGACTGGCAGGCGTCGACGAAGGCCACCCGCACGTCGGCCCCGCTGCGCTCGAGCAACTCCTCCAACTCCGTCCACGCCAGGCCCCCGCTCCGCCCCAGGTGCAACTGCGCGTCGTCGGCGTGCCCACTGTAGAAGAAGTACAGGACGGTCTCGGTGCCGTTGGCACGGGCCGCGGCGATGGGCGCGCGGATCTCCCCAAGCGCGCGCAGCACATCGCTCCTCCCTTTTCCCAAGAGCGTGCGGGTGTTCATCAACGACACACCGCCCAACTCCGTCAGGACGCCGTGCATCTTCTTCGCGTCGACCTCGGCGAAGTACAGCGGCCGGTCGCCCGGCGCCCCTTCGTTGTTGCCAAGCACGACGGCGAACCGCTGCACGTCGGCGAGGGCCAGCCCCACCAGGAGCAGCACCGGGCTCATTCCTTGTCCAGCACCAGGATGGCCACGTCGTCGCGCCGACGGTCCAACTCCTCCAGCGCCCCGGCGCCGCCAGCGTTCCACGTCAACTGCACCTCGCGCAGGGCCTCCCCGGTGGGACGCCCGTCGAAAAAGGCCACGAAAACTTCCGGTCCGGGCGCATCGTCGAGGAGAATCGAGCCCTCCAAGACGTGTTGTTCGCCCGGGACGACGGCCATCGGCGACTCGCCCGGCTCCGGGAAGTACACCTGCGTCGTGCCGTTGCCGTCGACCCCGACCACCACCAGCCGGCTGAAGCCGCCCGGGTGGTAGGTGAACTGCACCTGGTCCCCCGCCCGGACGGCATCGTCGGCCGTGCCCGGGAAGGCGTCGCCGTCGCGGAACACGTAGAACCCAAGTTCGGTCTGACCCTTCACGCGGTTGCCTGGTTTCTCCGGCGGCACGTTCACCGCCAGCATGGCGGCGGCCGCCATCGCCAAGGTGGCGCCGATGTAGGGGACGAGGCGACGGAAAAGCGGGACCACGTTCTCGGGATCCGCCTCGCGCTGCAGGCGCGCCGCCCGCAGCCGCAAGGCCTCGGCGTCAAACGGCGGCGGTTCAGCGGCGGCGATCTCGGCCAGCCACCGCGCCGCCTCGGGCTGGGCGGTGACCCCCTCGTCGAGCGCCTGCTCACCCGCGTGGTGGCGACCCAGTTCCAGCCGCGACGGGCGCGAACCATCATTGATACGCGGCTTCATGGCGATCCCCCCGCCACCGACCACAGCCAGAGGGCGGAGCCCGCGAGCACTCCGAGGCCCAGCGAGAACCGGGATCGCCGCAGGAACTGGGCCAGGCGCTTTCTGAGGGTGGGAACCGAAATACCGACCTGTTTTGCTGCTTCTTCACGCGTCATGTCGTCGAAGAAGAGGTGGATGACGATCTGCCGTGTCTCGTCGTCGGCGTCGCCGAGCAGTTCGCGCACCCGCTCGTCGTCGAGTCCCTCGGGGACGTCGCCGTCGCTGGCGTCGGATCCCACGATCTCATCGCGGTGGTCGTGGTGCTTGCGGTCGTGCCCTTTCCGGTCGCGCAGGCGGTTCAGGCACCAGTTGGTGTTGACCTGGTACATCCAGGTCAGCGGCGAGGACTCACCCCGGAACCCGTCGCCGGCCCGCAACACCCGCGCGAAGGTCTCCTGGACGGCGTCGTCGGCCTCGGCGGCGCTGCCGAGGATGCTGCGGGCACGGGCGTGGAGGATGGGGGCGTAGCGCATGTAGAGGTCGCTCAGTTCGGCGTCGGAGATGGGCATCCGTCGCTCCTTCGACCCCGGACACGGAAGCCGTCGAAAGGAAAAGTGATAGCGCACCGTATCGCGGCGCATCGCCGCCGCCGCGCGGCGACCCGGGTTACACTGTCCGGCAACGAGACGAGGACACACCCATGTCGGAAGCCAGGAAGGCACCGAGCGGGCCGGGCCAGGGGGCCGAGAACGAGCCCTGGTGGAGCCATCTGCTGACTGAGTACGCCGCGGGCGCCACGCTCCGCGCCCTCGCGCGGCAATTCGGCACGAGCCCACGCCGAATCCGGCGTGCCATGGCCCGGACGGGGGTGAGGGTACACGGCCGGCAACTGTCCAATCGGGGCGTGCCGGAGCTCGTCACTTTCCTCTCGCGGCTGGGCAAGGAGCCCGACGCGGCCATCGCTCGCGCGGCTGGGGTCACCCCGGAGGCGGTGGCGGGCGAGCGTCACCGCCTGGGCCTCGCGCCGTTCCGCCCAGCAAGGAAGCCCGTTCTCACCCGCGACGACGAGGCTTGGATCCGTGGACCCGTTCGGCGACGACGCGAGAAAGTCGACCTGGAAGCCGATCTCTTGGTGGTTCGGCGCACGTTGGTGCCCGAGCCGAGGGGATCGCTGGTGCGCCGTCCCGGCTCGCCGGCCCCAGCGACGAGCCGGGCGCCCGACGCCTCGGCGCGCCCGCCCGCGGCGCCAAGTCCCCGCCCTGCAGAGGTGGCGGAGCCGCGCTCGTTCCGAGGCCCGGCGGCCGTGGTGGTGCTCCGCGCGGGCGTCGACGGAGCAGCCCGGGTACCCGGGCGCGAAGCCGAGCCCTTCGTGCCAGCCGTCCGCCAGGCGAACAGCAGCGCCACCGCGCGGGCCTTTTTCGAGGAGCGCGAGCGCCGCCAGCGAGAACTCGACGAGTTGCTCAACGCGCCGCGCCGGGAGCGAGACCAGTCGCGGTCGCGGATCGTCCGTAGCGGCGAGCAGCGGCTGCTGGATCCCGGGGTGGAACCGCCGCGCGAACCGGCGCAGCGACGCACTCGGAGCGACTCTCCCGCCTGGCGCCCCGTGGACCCGGAAGCCCTGCGACGCCTAGAAGCGGAAGCCGAGCACGTGGCGGAGGTAGCGGCCGCCGAGGCAAGCCGCCGCGCTGCCGCGGAGGCCGCCACAGCGCCCCCGCCCGCCCGCGTCGACGCCGGCTCTTCGGTCCGCGTGCACGTCCCGTCGCCACCGCAGCCCCGCCACCGGGTGCCGTCGACTCCGGCACCCACGCCGACCGCCGAGCCCGCCCCAGCGCCCGCCCTCCGCCGTCAAGCTGCGAGCACCGCCATCGGTTTCCGGGTGTGGTTCGGGGGCCTCGGCGACCCGGTCGAGGTCGATGCCGGCGACGTGGTCGGCGCGATCGAGGCGGCGCAGCGCCTGCTGCCCGCGTGGCCCTTCGAAATCGTCGGCGTCGAGCGCAGCGGCTAGTCACAACGCGCCGCCGAAAACCCCGCCGCCGAGAGGTGCGAACGGTTAGGACGGCCTTATGACCCGCGTGTTCTCCGGGCGCTTGAAGAAGGCGCTCGTCGTCGAGTCCCCCGACGTGCTGCTCGACGAGTTGTTGGCGGCCGAGGGCATCGAGGTGGATCGCCGAAGGGAGGTTCCCGACGAGGCCACGCTCGCGGATTGGCTGCGAGAGGGTGGCCACGACGTGCTGTTCAAGCGCAGCCGCGTGCCCGTGAGCCGGGAGGTCATCGAGGCCGCACCCAGCCTGCTCGCGGTGCAGTTGTGTTGCATCGGCGACGACAGCGTCGACAAGCGCGCCTGCGCGGACCGCGGTGTCATGGTGTTCAACGACCCGGTGTCCAACGGTCGTTCGGTGGTGGAGTTGGCGATTGGCCACCTCGTGGCGCTCTCGCGACGATTGTTCGAAACCTACGACCACACCCGCCTGGGCGGATTCGACAAGTCGCAGACCGAGCGCTTCGAGGTGCAGGGTCGCGTCCTCGGTGTGCTCGGCCTCGGTAACATCGGCCGCCAGACCGCACGCGCCGCCGAGGCGATCGGCATGAAGGTGGTGTTCTACGACAACCGCGACGTCGCACGGGAGGTCGGCACCGAGATGGGGTGGGACGACGCCGGCAGCATGGACGCTCTGTTCCGTCGCTCCGACGCGGTGACGGTCCACCTCAGCGCGGAGGACGCCCGGGGGCGAACCAACTGGGGCGCGATCACGGCTGACCACTTCGCCGCGCTGGCGGCCGATCGCCCCGCCCCCTCGCCGCGCCTCTTCCTCAACCTCGCGCGCGGATTCCTCTACGAGCCGTCCGACTTGCTCGCCGCCATCGCCGCTGGTCACGTCCGGCGCGCGGCAGTCGACGTTTACCCGGAGGAACCGCGGGGCGCGGGCCCGTGGACCAATCCTTACGCGGCCGAGCCAAGGGTCGCCACCACCCCGCACATGGGTGCGGCCACCGTCGACGCCCAACCGCGCATCGCCCGGCGAGTCGCCCAGACGGTGCGGCAGTTTTCCCGCGCGGGCGCCATCCGGGACTGCGTGTACCGTCCCCGGCTGGTCCTCGGCCTCGGCGACGTCGACCCCGGCTCCACCCTGCTCGCCGTGTGTCACGGCACCGTACGGGGGTCTCGGAAGGCGCTCCAGGACGCGATCTTCGAGGCGGGGGCCTCCAACCTGAGCACCGTGCACCAGGACTTCGAGTCCGCGGGCGTGGCCTACGACCTCCTGGCCCTGGATCGCCCGCTCACCCGGGAGCAGTTGGATCGCGTGGCCACCCACGCGGCCAGTGTCACGGGGGATCCCAACACGATCCGGAGCCTTCGCCAGGTCGAGGTGGGCTGATGGCTCCCGACGCGTACCCGCGGCACCTGGAGGCGCGCTACCTCCGCGCCATCCAGTCCGAGTGGCACCGCGTGAACCTGCAGCAGTTGCGCGGCGCCCTGCGGCCACCGGCCTTCGAACTGGTCGACAGCGAAGCACGGCTGGGCGGGTGGCACCTCCCCACGCGCACCATCTCGCTGGGGCGGAGCCTCGTGCACCGCCAGCCTTGGGGGGTGGTCGTGGAGGTTCTCCGCCACGAGATCGCACACCAGTTCGCCCACGAGGTGCTCGGCGCGGTCGACGAGAGCGCGCACGGCGAGGCCTTCCGACAGACCTGCAAGCGCTTCGGCATCGACGACGCGGCGACGGGCATGCCCGCGACCACCGGCCCCGAGAACCGGCTGCACCGGCGCGTGGAGAAACTGCTCGCCCTGGCCTCGAGCGACAACCGCAACGAGGCCGAGGCGGCCGCGGCGGAAGCGCGGCGGATGATGCTCGTCCACAACCTCTCGACGCCGCCGTCGGGCTACACCTTCCGGCACGTCGGCACGCCCACCAGCCGGGTGCCGCAGTACTGGCGGCAACTCGCCTCGTTGCTGGGAAAGCACTTCTTCGTCGAGGTGATCTGGGTGCCGGTGTTCATCGTGAGTCGCGACGGCTACGGCACCGTGCTCGAGTTGTGCGGCACCCCGGGGAACGTGGAGATGGCGGCGTGGGTCCACGACTGGTTGCTGATCACCGCCAAGCGCCTCTGGGACGAGTCGGGCAGCGGCGGGGCGGCCGCGCGCGCGCGTTTCTTCGCTGGCGTCATGCGTGGATTCCACGAGCGACTCGAGGCCGGCCAGAAGAAAACTACCGCCGAGGGGCTGGTGTGGGTGGGCGACCCCGAGGTCCGGCGGTTCCTTGGGCGACGCCACGCGGCCACGCGGACCATCAACTACGCGGTGCGCACCGGCAACGAGGAGTTCAATGCGGGTCGGGAGAAAGGTCGAGAGTTGGTGCTCAACCGCCCGGTCACCGAGGGACCGGGCGGGCCCACTCGGCTCATCGGCAAGGGCCCGTGACCACGCGCTCCAGGTTCCCGTGGACGCGCTGCCCGCACGGGTCGCGATGGCGAGCGGCAGCGCCGTGACCGTCTCGGTCCCGGGCCGGGTGTGTTTGTTGGGCGAACACAACGACTGGGCGGGCGGAGCCAGCCTGGTCGTCCCGCTGGATCGCCACGTCCGCGCCCGCGCCGAGCCGGCATCCGCCCTGGCGGCCACGGCGGTGCTCGAGGGGCGCCACCTGGGATGGACCCCGGCCAGTGTGCGCGGCCCGTTGCGCCTGGTGGCGGCGGTCTCGGCAGAACTCGAGTCCCGGGGCCTCCCCCACACCGCTTCCCTGCACCTCGACGGCGACCTACCACCCGGCCGTGGTTTTTACTCGTCCGCTGCCACCTGCGTGGCCGTGGCACGCGCCATCGCCGGGGCCCACGGCGTGGCGCTCGACACGGCCACCACGGCCGACATCGCCTACCGGGCGGAGCACGAGCGCTGTGGCGTGAACTGCGGCCGACTGGACCCGTTGGCCTGTGCCCACGCCATGCCGCTCTTCATCACCTTTGCCGGCGACGGCTTCTTTGTCGAGCCCGTGGCCGCCCACCTGTCCTTGGCCGTGGGATCCTTCCGGCAGCCACGCGACACCCAGGGCATCCTCGCCGTCCTCGGACGCTACCACCGGGGCGAGGTGAAGGTGCGCGACCTCGAGGAAGTGGGCCGGGTGGGGGCCATCCGGGACGCGCTGGAGGGATTCGGCGAGCAGGCCCGGCTGGCCCGCGAGGCGCTGGTCGGCCACGACCTTGCCGCCCTGGGCGGGTCGATGGACGTGTGCCAGGCCATCTACGAAGACGAGTTGATGTTGGCCTTGCCGGAGCTTCGTGCCCCGGGGCTGGTCAAGGCGGTGCGGGCACTCCGCGCCGCGGGGGCCCTCGGCGCGAAGTTCTCGGGCGCCGGCGGCGACGGCTCGGTGATCGGCCTGTACCCGCCGGGGAGTGCCCGTCTCGACGAGGGCGTCACGGCGCTGGACCGGCTGGGGCTCGACGCGTTTTCCACCGAGGTGTGGTGCACGGTGTAGCCCCGGCGGACGACGAGGCCGGGGTGCCTGGAGTATCTTGCGACCGTGCTTGCCCTCCTCCCCGTCCTGGCCTGCGCGCCTTCCGCCAGCGACGGGGCCCAGCGCCTGGGCAGCGCTGACGCCGGTGGCGACGAGGACACCGCCGGGACCACGGCGTCGCCCCACGTGCCCGCGCCGGGCTACACCGCCGACGAGGCGGCCGCGGCGATGACCGAGGCGTTGCGCTACGGCATCCCGACCCCGGCGGCCCCCATCGCCACTTGGCTCGAGTTCATGGCACTGGGCGACGACGCCTGCCCGGGCGCCAGCCGCACCCTCGGCGGCATGGAAGTTGTCAGTGTGAAGGGGTGTGTCTCGTACTCCGGTGTGTGGTACCAGGGCGTGGGCGCGGCCTGGTCGGAGTGGCTGGATACCCCTTCGACGGGCTTCATCCGCAGCTACAGCATGGTGTTCTCGGCCGACGGGACCATCGTCGACGCCTCGTCGCAGGCCTTCGAGTTTGGCGGCACCATCGAACTCCTCGCCGACTTCGACAGCGACGACCGGGGTTCGCTCACTGCCGAGATCCAGGGGAGCTACGCCTACCCGGGGGCCGACGAGCCCTGGCTGGCGGCGGGTGCGAGCCTCGCCCAGTACTGGACCGCCACCATCGAGGCCGACGGTGCCTACTTACTGGGCATGGAGGGCGGCTTCTCCATCGGGACCGAGACCATCGACGCCTCCGGTCTCACGCTCGGCGGCGCCTGCGGGTCGGAGCTCGCGGGCACCCTCGGCTTTCGCGACACCGATGGCTACTGGTACGACCTCAGCTTCGACACCTCCACCTGCGACGGTTGTGGCGAGTTGACGTTCGCCAACACCGTCGCCATGGGACGCGCCTGCGTAAGCGTGGCCTCGGCCTTTGCCGGACCCTTCGCCGAGGTGCTCGCCCCGATGCAGGACGGCGGATGATCCTGCTCTTGCTGAGCTGCGCCACGGAGTCGCCACCGGCCCTCCCGGCCGGCGCGCGCGGAGGCATCCCGGCGTCGGCGAAGGACACCGGCGGCTCCGACACGCCCGAACTGGTCCCGCTGGACGCGCCACGCCTCTTGCGACGCATCTCCCTCGACATCCGCGGCACCCTGCCCACCCTCGACGAACTCGACGCCGTCGAGGCTGACCCCACCCTCGTCGACGACTACGCCGCCGCTTTCCTCGACGCGGATACCACCGAGGACCGCCTCGTGTCGCTCCTGGCCGAGCGTTGGCACACGGTGCTCGACGTGTACGAGGTGGGCGCGGGCGACTATGGCATGGACATCGACGTGGATGACATCTTCGCCCACTCCGTCGGGGAGGAGCCCCTCCGGCTCATCGCGCGGGTCGTCACCGACGACCGCCCCTACAGCGACATCGTGACCAGCCGGGAGACACTGGCAAACGAGATGCTTGCCAGCATCTGGCCCATCGACTACCCCGAGGGGGGGGAAGGCTGGTTGCCGTCCACCTACACCGACGGGCGGCCAGCGGCGGGCCTCTTGTCCACCAACGGCTTCTACTGGCGGTACGTCACGAACGCCTCCAACAAGAACCGGGGGCGCGTCGCGGCGGTGAGCCGGTTGCTCTTGTGCACCGACATCCTCAGCCGTCCCGTGGTGTTCGAGCGCAGCGAGGACCTCGATCCCGAGGCCGCCGTGCGCTCGGAGCCCACCTGCCTGGCCTGTCACGCCGCGCTGGACCCGGTGGCCGCGAGTTTCTTCGGGTTCTGGTGGACCATCCAGTACAACCCCTACGAGATGGAGACCTACCACCCCGAGCGGGAGCGCCTGGGCGCCGAGCTACTGGGGACGGAACCCGGCTGGTACGGCACCCCCACCAGCGGCCTAGTCGACATCGGCTGGTACATCGCGCGCGACCCCAGGTTCGCCCGTTGTGCCGCCCAGAGTTGGGCAGAGTCACTCTGGCGGCGCCCCACGACGATCGACGACTTCGCCCGGGTGGAGGCACTGCGGCAGGCCTTCGTTGAAAGTGAACAGTCACCCCGGACGCTGCTGCTCGCCGTCCTGGCGACCGAGGAGTACCGGGCCGGCGGCTTCTCCGCTTCCGCCACCGACAGCACCCGCGACCGGGAGGTGGTGGAACGCCTGTTGAGCCCCAACCAGCACCGCATGCTGCTCGAGGACGACGGCAAGATGCTCAAG
>CAYHRZ010000103.1:0-12708 GCA_964359125.1 uncultured Klebsiella sp.
GGCGCACTTTCACCACGCGGCCGTGACCCCCCAACTCACCGCGGCACTGCTGGTGCGGCGAGGGCACTCGGCGTGGCTCGCGGTGGCCCTGGCGGTCCTCCCACCGATGGTGGGCCTCGGCATCACCTTCTCGCCGGGGCTGGAGGTGTTCGCGGCCCTGGCCTTCACCGGCGCGCTGGTAGCCCTGGCGGTGACGCTACTGGTCGAGGCGCGGGTCGTCTCGCGTCGCCTGCCGGGCGCGGGCGTGCTGCTGGGCGCCTCGGCCTGCTTCCTGCTCCTCGGCATGGTCCTCGGCGCCTGGTACGCCCTGGGTGAGTACGCGGGCCTCCCCGCCCCGGCGATTCCCACGATGGTCAACACCCACGCGGTCCTCAACGGCGGCGGGTTCGGGCTGCTCAGTGTGCTGGGATGGTGGTGGACAGCGTACGCGGGGGCCCTCGACGCCCCAGGGGAGACCTCGTGAAAGTTGCCATTGCCGGCTCGTCCGGCTTCGTGGGATCCGAGCTGGTGCGCGTCTTGCGCGCCCGGGGCGACGAGGTGTGGCCGCTGGTCCGGCGGGAGCCGCGCGGGAACGAACTGCGGTGGGATCCCGCGGCGGGCACCCTGGACCCCGCGACCCTGGGCGGCTTCGACGCACTGGTGTCGCTGGGCGGCGAGAACATCGCGGGCGGGAGGTGGACGCCCGCGCGCAAGCAGGTCCTGCGGGACAGCCGCGTGGGCCCCACCGAGCTGCTCTCGCGCACCCTCTCCTCGATGGACAGGCCCCCCGGGGTGTGGGTGAGCATCTCGGGGGAGGCGTTCTACGGCAACCCCGGCGACGTGCTGGTCGACGAGACGCACCCGGTGGGCCCCGGGTTCCTGCCCGAACTCTGTCGCGACTGGGAGGCGGCCACCGGGAGCCCTCCAGGGGTGCGGGTGGTCCACGCGCGCCTGGGCGTCGTGATCGGCCCCGGCGGCGGCGCCATCGCGGAGCTGAAGCTCCCCTTCCAACTCGGCCTGGGCGGACCGGTGGGCGGGGGCCGGCAGTGGATGCCGTGGATCGGCCTGCACGACGCGGCTCGGGCCTTCGCCGCTTGCATCGACGACCCCGGGATCCGTGGCCCGGTGAACCTCGTGCACCCGGAGCCGGTCCGCCAGGCCGAGTTCGCCCGCGCCCTCGCCACGGCGTTGTCGCGACCCGCATTCGTACCGACGCCGGCCTTCGTGATGAAGCTGTTGTTCGGCGAGATGGCCGAGGAGATGCTGCTCGGCGGCAAGCGTCTCGCCCCCGGCGTGTTGTCGGCACGCGGGTTCCAGTGGCAGCAGTCGCTCGCCCAGGCCGTGACGGCGGCGGTCGCCTAGGGGGCCACGACTCGTTACCCGCCGGCCCATGCTCCCCCTGCTCCTTGTCCTGAGTTGCGCGCCCAAGGCCCCCGAGCCCGCCCCGGTGGTCGCCGCCCCGCCGCCGGCTCCCCTGCCCGCGTACGCCCAGGCCACCCTCGACGCGATGGATCCCAGCGCCAACGCCTGCGAGGACTTCTACCAGTACGCCTGTGGCGGCTGGATCGCGAAGAACCCGCTTCCGGCCGACAAGGCCGTGTGGAGCCGGTTCTCCACGATGCGCGACAACAACCTGGCCGCGCTCCGCGACATCCTCGAGAAGGCCGCCGCCAACCCCGGTAGCGGCGACGAGCAGTATGCCAAGATGGGCCACTACTACGCGGCCTGCATGGACCAGGCCGCCGTCGATGCCAGCGGCGTGACCGCGCTGCAGCCCCTGCTCGACCAAGTCGCCACGGTGCGGGACCCGCGCTCGTTCATGCGGGTGGCGGCGTCGATCGCGGCGGTGGGCGGCGACCCGCTGGTTTCGTCGTGGATCGACGGCGACTACCGCGATCCCGACACCTCCATCCTCTACATCTCGCAAGGGGGCATCGCGCTGCCGGATCGCGACTACTACCTCAACGTCGACGACGAGAGCAAGGCGTTGATCGCCGACTACACCGCCCACGTCGCCATCATGCTCGGCTTCGTCGGCGAGAAGGATTCCGCGGCGATGGCGGCCTCGGTGGTGGCGCTGGAAACGCAACTCGCCCAGGCCAACGTGCCCCGCGCGGAGCTGCGCGACCCCGACAAGACCTACCACAAGATCGACCGCGAGGGCCTCATGAAGCTCACGCCGGGCCTGGACTGGAACGCCTGGCTCGAGGTCCACGCCGGTAAGGCCGGGGCCATCAGCGTGGAGGTTCCCGACACGCTGGAGAAGTTCGAGGGCATCGTGAAGAAGGCCAAGCCCGAGGTGCTCCGCGCCTACCTGCGCTGGCAACTCGTGCACGCCACCGCAGGCCAACTTGGCGCGCCGGTCTACGACGCGCACTTCGACATGTTCAACCGCAAGGTGCTCGGCCAGAAGGAGCCCGAGGCCCGCTGGAAACGCTGCGCCAAGGAGACCGACAGCGCGCTCGGGGAGATCACCGGGCAGTACTGGGTGGCGGAGAAGTTCCCGGGCGACAGCAAGGACAAGGCGCTGACGATGATCCAGGACATCGAGAACGCGTTCGTTTCCGGCCTTCCAGCGCTCGCGTGGATGGACGACGCGACGCGGGCGAGGGCCATCGAGAAGAAAGACAAGATCGTCAACAAGATCGGCTACCCCGACCAGTGGCGCGACTACTCCGCGCTCGCCGTCACCCCGGGCGCGCACCTCCAGAACGTCCTGGTGGCGAGGCGCTTCGAACACCAGCGGAAGATGAAACAAATCGGTCAACCGGCCGACAAGACCGAGTGGTACATGACCGCGCAGACGGTGAACGCCTACTACAACGCAACGGTCAACGAGATGGCCTTCCCGGCGGGCATCCTCCAGGCCCCCTTCTTCGACCGCGACTTCCCGGCGGCCCTCAACTACGGGGCGATGGGCAGCGTGATGGGGCACGAACTGTCACACGGCTTCGACGACCAGGGCCGCAAGTTCGACGGCACGGGAAAGATGACCGAGTGGTGGACACCCGAGGTGGCCACCCGCTACGAGGAGCGGGCGGCCTGTGTGAAGGAGCAGTTCGACGCCTACACGGTGGGCGACCTCGCGGTCAACGGCGCCCTGACCCTCGGCGAGAACATCGCCGACCTGGGTGGATCCCGCACGTCGTACCGGGCGTTCAAAGCTCGGCGTGGTGCCGACACTTCGCAGACCATCCCCTCCCTCACCGAAGAGCAGTTGTTCTTCGTGGCGTACGGGCAGGCCTGGTGCACGGTGGCCTCGCCGCAATGGGAGAAGATGCTGGTCTTGTCGAACCCCCACAGCCCCGCGCGCTACCGCGCCAACGGCCCCCTCTCCAACCTGTCGGAGTTCGCCGAGGCCTTCGGTTGTCAAGCGGGGCAACCGATGGTGCGCGCCAATCGGTGCGAAGTCTGGTGAACCGCTAGCTCGACAACAGGCGGGGGGGCTTGCCGTCTCGCACGAGGCGAACCGCCTCGTGGGAGAAGCGGCGAACCGGGCGCTCCTGCAACGGCGACCGGAGGAAGCGCTCTGTCGCGACCAGGGGCACCCCTCCCACCCGCTCCACCTCCTCGGCGGCCGCCACCAGCGTCTTGACGTGGTGGGCGAAGAAGATCGGCCGCTGGGCGTGGTCTTCGAGGACAAAGGCCCGCAGTTCGGCCATCGAGGGACCTGGGGCAGCCGCCGGGCACGCCGTTGTCCCCGGCCGGTCCAGCGCCCTGCCACTGTTGACAAACCGCGCCACCATCAGCACCAGGCGCGTCGCGGCCTCGGTGGGCCAGCGCTGCAACACCCCGCGCAGCGCGTGCGCCGCGGTGAGGCGGTGGCTGACCCACAGCCAGCCCTCCTCCAAGGTCGGGTCCGCGTCGTGGTCCTCGTCGAAGCGCCACAGGCGCTCGCTCGCCGCGAGCACAATCCCGTCGACGGCCCCGTCCCAGTGTCCCGCCTCGAGGGCGGCCGCCACCGCCGCGAAACAAGCCGCCGGGGTGCCCTCGGTCACGACCGCCGCCAGGCCAAGGGGCGCCTCGCCGGGGCGCGCGCGCGCCGCCGCCGCCCGCACCGGCCCCCCCGAGGCCGCCCAGGCATCCCAGCGCGCCCGGAAACCGCCCCACGAGGGCAAAAGTTCCTCCCGCGTGCCGTTGGCGATGCCAAACACCAGGCCGCCCAGCAGCGCGTCGCGGGCGCCCGGTTGCCGTCCGGCGAGGTCCAGGAACTTCTGCACGTAGATCAGCGGGTGGCCGAAGTCCAGGAAGTGCGCCGCCACCAGCGGGTAGAGCGCGGCCTCCAGGGCGGGACGATCCCACCCGGCGACGACCATGCCCCGGGCCAGGGCCTCGGCCCCGCGGGCGTCCTCAGCCTCCACCCGCCGCAGCAGTTCGGCGACGGCCCCGTCGCCTGGCACCTCCGGCGCCGGACGGGCGCGCTCGGGCAGTCCGAGCACGCTGCGGGCGGCGAGGTCCAGGGCCTCGGTCACCACCTGCACGTCGTTGTCGAGCGTGCCGTCGAGCCAGCCCACGAGGTCGGCGGCCAGGGCCGTGGCGTGGCCGGGACCGTACTCGCAGCGGTCGTTGTCCCACCGCGCGCCCCAGGCGAGAATCTCCACCGCGTCGACCCCTCCGGTCAACAGCCGCGCCACCTCCCGCGCGATCCGCGAGCCCTGGTGCCGCTGCATGGCGCCCGCCAGGCTCGCCCAGGCCCGCCCGAGGTCCACGCCCCGCCGCACGGCCACCTCCACCACGCCATCGACCACGCGCACCAGGTGCGTGGCCACGCCCTCCTCGCCCATCACCGCGTCGCCGCTCCGCACGTCGAACTTGAAGTTGTGCCAGGCGCAGGTGATGGTCGTGCCCACCACGCCGCCCTGGGCGAGGGGGTAGCCCTGGTGCGGGCAGGCGTTGTCGATCGCGTAGAGTTCGCCGCTGGCGAGGCGAATCACCGCGACGCCGTCACGCACGCGAATCTTGCCGGGCGGTAGCTCGGAGAGGGGGAAGAAGGGGGTGAAGTTCATGCAGCGACCGTAGCCGGGGCCCCCGGGGCTGGCGGGCGCCTGGCTTGTTTACTGTCAACATGACCACTATATCATCTGGCCTCGCAGAAAGACTACCGCAGGTCGAACCACCACGACTGGGCCAGGTCGCCGCCGTCCTCGAGCACGAACGCCGACGACGCCGTGGTGCGCACCTCCAGCGCGTGACTCTGGCCACCCCAGTCAGCGTCGGCAAGGGTCAGGGTGGCGGCCTCGCCGACGCGCTCGCCGTCGAGCCACCACGACACCGAGGCGTCGTCGTGGAGGCCATTCACAGCGAACGCCAGTCCCCCTGCCGTGTCGGCGACCGTCACGCCGGTGGCCGGGTCGATGTACCGGAACAGGCGCCGGGTGAGTAGCTCCCCGCAGGCGGCGCAGAACTCGCCGCTGCTCGACGACGACATGCGGCACGTCTGTTGGGGGCGGAACAGGTCATCGCAGTTGTAGGCCCCCTCGAAGGCGCCCACCACCTCCCGGTACTCGCCACTCTCCGGGGTGGGCAGCGGCGTGGCCTCGTCGATCCAGTGGGCCCAGGGCGTGTTCTCCGCGTCGTCGGCGATGTTCCCCGGGAGTCCGAGCGCGTCGGTGCGGATGCAAGCGTCGTTTTCGTACTCGTCGCCGAGGAGTCCCACCACGTGCGCCAGCTCGTGCACCGCGATGCCCCCCCAGTTGCCGCTCCGGGCCACCGAGGCGTAGTGCACGGCGAACCCACCGGAGTGCTCGGTGTTGGCGAGGACCAGGACGAAGTCCCAGGGCACGACCGACGCCGCCCGCGCGACGAGCCACTGGTCGAGTTGGAAGATCGCCGAGGTCCGGTAGCTGGTCCCCAGCACCTCGTTGACCAGCTCCAGCGGGAACACCGACTGGTACACCGTGTCGCGCGTACGACACTCGCCCACGCAGTCGTAAGAGGCGCCACTCTCGTTGCTCACGGCGTCGACCCGGTGGATGTTGATGCTGCCCGCGTAGCTCGCGAAGGGCTCCGCCTCCAGGATGGCGGCGGCGAGCGCCTCGGCGTCGCCCTGCCACTGGCCCTGCTGCTCGGCGGTGTAGCCGTCGCCGAGGAGCGCGATGTCGAGCCGGTGCTCGCCGGGGCCACTGTCCCAGAGGGTGGCCCAGTCCGTCACCTCGTCGGCCAGCCCCTGGTCGTCGGCCGTCTGCAGCCCGAGGTCGTAGCTGCCCGCCAGCCGGTAGTCGCCGTCGTCGTCGCGGAGGTGCAACTCCACCGCCGCCGCCCCGTCGAGCAGCGGCACCATCACCGGGAACGCGCCCAGCGGAGGGTACAGCTCCAGGAGCTCGAAACCGGAGCTCTCCCCGTAGTAGTCCAGGAAATCCCGGACGATCACCGGGCCGGGCGTCGTTCGCTCGTAGATCGTGGCCCCGTCGGCGTCGAGCAGGGCGTACCGAAACGCGTCGCGGTCGTCGTGTGCGGTGTCGACGTCGACCCACAGCTCCGACTGTACCGTGCCCCCCACGCTCACGGTGCCGTCGGCGGCGAGTTGGGCGAGCAACAACAGTCCCGGCGCGACCGCGGGCAGCGGGTCCGCCGCGTCGGCCACCATCGCCTCCACCTGCCCGGCGGGCGGCTCGGCGCAGGCCAGGACTAGGGGCAAGGCCACGAGCTGACCTCCCGCTGGTTGTTCCCCTCGTCGCACTCGTCGACGGCCCCGGCCCCGTCCACGACCAGGGTCATCACGCCCGGCTGCCACTCGGCAGAGGTGAAGGCGATCGGTCCGACGACGAGCGCCTGCCCCGACGCCACCGGGCCCGCCGTCTCCGTGCGGGTCACCGTCCCGTCGCCACGGTAGAACACGAGGTCGAAGCTGGCCACGTCGAGCAGGCCGGTGTTCTCCACCGTGGCGTACAACTCCAGGGTGTCAGAGCTGTCACAGTCGTCGAGGCACACCGTCACCTCGCCCAGGCCGAGGTCGGGGAGCCAGTTGGCCGGCCCCTCCTCCGTGCCGCCGGCGCGGAAGTTGTTCCAGGTGAGCCAGTTCTCGGTCTGCACCGCGGGGATGGAGCTGTCGTTGTTGACATTGGTGATGTGGTAGGCGAACTGGTTCCACACCGGCCGGGCCGGGGCCCAGTCGCTGGTGAGGTCGCCAAACACGGTGATGCCATTCCAACCGGAGTAGCCGTAGTTGTTGGACGCGAGGATGATCTCCGTGGATCCGTCGTTGTCGACGTCGGCCACCAGCGGGTACTCGTAGAGTGTCCCGCTGGCGTGGCCGGTTTCTTCCATCTCCACCCCGCCGGTGGCGCCGTCGTAGACCCAGAGCGTGTGCTCGTCGGCGTAGACCACCTCGGCGGCGCCGTCGCCCTCGAAGTCGAAAACTGCCGAGCCGGTGACGTTGGACGAGTAGTCCGACACGGGCATGGACCACAGGCGCGTGCCGTCGGTGTCGTACACCGAGTAGTCGCTGGCCCCGGCCACACCCACCTCGGGCGCGCCGTCGCCGTCGAAGTCAGCCACCGTGGGCGGGCCGCCGTTGCCGCTGGGCAACGACGTGGCCCACCACAACGTGCCGTCGTTGCCCACCAGCCGCACCACGCCACCGGAGACGGTCACCACCTCGGCCCGCCCGTCGCCGTCGAAGTCGCCCACCGCGGGCATGCCGTCGGCCTGGCCGTTGTACCAGAGCACGCTGCCGTCGGTGTCGTAGACGGTGTTCCCGGCCACGACCTCGAGCTCCGCGTCGCTGTCCATGTTGACCGCGAACGACATCTGCTGGCTGCCGCCCTGCCCGTAGCCGCCCGCAAAACGCAGGTTGCCGGCGCAGTCGAACACCTGGCGGCCCATGATCACCTCGGCGCAGCCGTCGCCGTCGAGGTCGGCGATGGCGGGGCATCCCACGTAGGAGGGCTCGGTACCTGCCGACCAGAGCGTGCTGCCGTCGGCCCCGTTCAAGCACACCACGGACGCCGAGGTGCCGCCGCTACAGACCTCCACGGTGCCGTTGCCGTCGAGGTCGCCGAGGGCCACGCCGGCCGAGGAGTAGGTGCCGGGCATCACCGACCAGTGCTGCGCGCCGCCGTTGCCAGAGATGGCGGTGACGGTGCCCGCCGAGGTGTAGGCCCCGCCGGAGAACGACGTGAACACGATGTCGGGCACGTCGTCGTCGTCCACCACGCCGTTGCCGTCATCGTCGTTGAGGTTGGCGATGGCAGGGCTCGACATGATGTCGTCGTACCCGGGGTAGGTGCCGTTGGTGTTCCACTGCCACTCGATGGTGGGGTCGAAGCTGCCGACGGTGGGCTCGCGCTCGCAGGTGGAGTCCACGCCGACGGTGTAGGCGTCGGGGCCGTCGTCGGGCTCGCAGGCGTCGGTGTCGACCGGCGGGGCGCTGTCGACCACGTCGCCGGTCTCGACCGGGGGCTTCCACTCGTCGCCCGTGTCGAACTCGGGCTCCTCCTTCTCGCCTCGGAGCTCCACGGCGTAGTCGCTACAGGCCAAGAGGAAACAGGGGGGTAGCAGGCGCATCCGCAGATCATACGCCGGTGGCGGCCCGGGGTGCGGTTAGACTGGGGCATGCTCGCGCTGTTCATGGCCTGCGGTACCGACGTCCAGGTGGCGCCGCAGGAGCAGGCGCAGTCCGCCCAGGATCGCCTGGGCCTCACCGACAGCGAGGTAAGGTCGATCCTTGACTTTCTCAACGACTGCGCGGCCGACTTCGACACCCTGGACGTGGCGGTGGGCCTCGATTCCGACACCGCCACCAACGTCGTGGAGCACCGCGACGGGCCCGACGCCGAGTGTGGCAGCCGCGACGACGACCCCTTCGACAGCCTCGACGAACTCGACGAGGTGCCCCAGGTGGGGGACCAGAGCATCCTCGACGTGCTCTCGTACGTGAGCGGCGGCGCCTCGGGCGCGGGCACGTGGGAAGGCGTGACCTTCACCGCCGAGGAACAAGACGCCGCGCTCGACATCGCCAACCACGCCACCGCCACGCAGCTCGACGACGGCGCCGGTCTGCCGAGCGACGCGGCCACCAACATCGTCGATGCCCGCCCCATCGACTCGATGACCGAACTGGCCGAGGTGCCGCAGGTCGGCGAGAGCGCCTTGCAGAAGATCAGGGACTACATTTCAACGTGGGAGGGGCGTTGAGCGTGGCGCTCCGCACCGCGGAACTGGTGCTCCGGCTCGGCCGGGCGATGGTGAAGCGCCTGCCGCCGGGGGCGCGCAAGGCGCTTGACGACCGCTTCTTCGGCGCCGTTTTCCAGGCCACCCGCGTGACCAACGACGCCTACGGCTGGCCGGCACCCCCGCCGGGGGGGAAGCCGGAGTGAGCTTCTCGCAGCGGCTCGCGGCCGCGGTGATACAAACCGATACACCACTGTGTATCGGCATCGACCCCTGGCTGGATCGCCTCCCCGGGCGAACTGATACATCCGATACCCCGGAGCTTGTATCACTCACTCGCCGTTTCGCCCTGGCGGTGATCTCGGCCGCCGCCGGGCAAGTCCCCGCTGTCAAACCCCAGTTCGCGTTCTTCGAGCAACTCGGCCCGCCGGGGATGGCCATCCTCGCCGAAGCCTGCACCGCGGCCCGGGATCGCGGCTTGCTGGTGGTCGGCGACGCCAAGCGGGGCGACATCGGGTCCACCGCCACGGCCTACGCGCGGGCCACGCTCTGGCCGGGGGCACCCTTCCCCTGCGACGCGCTCACGGTGTCACCCTTCCTCGGCCCGGACACCCTGGCGCCGTTCCTGGAGGCGGTCGACGAGCACCAGCGCGGCTTGTTCGTGCTGCTGCGCACCTCGAACCCCGGCAGTCACCGGTGGCAGGCCGCGCTGCGTGACGACCTGGCGGGGTGGATCGAGGGGGAAAACCTGCGCCGTGGTCGTGGCTTGGGCCCCGTGGGGGCGGTCGTGGGCGCCACCCGCCCCGAGGAACTCGCCGAGTTGCGGGCTGCCATGCCCGGCACGTGGCTGCTGGTCCCCGGCATGGGCGCCCAGGGCGGCAGCGCCGGCGACGCGCGGGCCGCGCTCTTGCCCGGTGGCACCGGCGCCCTCCTCAACAGCGCCCGCGGCGCCACCTTCCCGGCGCAGGCGGACACCGCCTACGACGACGACCCAACGTCGTGGATCGCCGCCAGGATCGCGGTGATCAAGGCGGAGTTGGCGGGGTGAAGGGGTCGTCGGCACCCCGGGCCCTGGCCATCTCGACCACGCGGGCCCAGGTGGCCTCGGCGTAGGCCCTGCTGCCGGGGAAGTCGGCGGGTTCCAGCGGCGCGCCGATCTCCACGCCTACCGACGCCCGCAAGCGCAGGCCGAAACGGTCCGCCGGGACCGCGCGGTCGGTGCCCCACACGCACGCCGGCACCACCGGCACCCCGGCCTCGTGGCAGGACTGGAGGAGGCGAAGGTACACCTTCGCCTGCACGCGACCGTCCCGGGTGCGGGTGCCCTCGGGGAACACGTGCAGGTTGGCGCCGCGCGACAAGAGCCACAGGGCGTCTTCGACCACCCGTCCCCGGGAGAGCTTGCTCTTGCGGTCGAAGAAGATCACCCCGGCCAGGTAGCCGGCCAGGCCGAAAAACGGCACGTAGGCAATCTCCTTCTTCGAGATGCCGAGGGAACGAGTGTAGAGGATCAACAGTCCTACGTCGGCCCACGAGCGGTGGTTGCTCACGACGAGGTAGCCGGGCTTCGCGGGGAGGTGCGGCAACCCCACCACCGACACCCGGGCGAGGCAGGTGACGTGGATGCAGAGCCACCCGAAAAGCCGCGCCGGCCAGATGGTGAAGCGCTCGCGCACACCCCGCGGCACGGCCGCGAAGGGGTAGATCAGCGCGCTGGCCACCGCCGCCCACACCACCACGGTGAGAAAGCCCAGGGCCCCGGCAACGCGCTCCAGCATGCTGCGCCCGTTACCACACCCCGGGCGGCGAGGCGCGCGCACGGTGCGCTCGCTCACGCCGGGCGGCCTACCCCCTGGGGCCGGGGGTGATTAGCTGCCGGGCGCAGGAGATCGCATGTTCCAGGCCAGCGAGATCAAGCGCCTCATCGAGGCGGCCCTCCCGGGCGCCGTCGCGTCGATCGCCGACGACGCCGGCGACGGGGAGCACTTCTCGGGCGAGGTGATGTCGCCCAGTTTCGCGGGGCAGTCGCTGGTGCAGCAGCACCAGGCGGTGTACCGCGCGCTCGGCCGCCACATGGGCACCGACATTCACGCCTTACAACTGAAAACCTACACCCCCGAGGCCTGGAACCGGGCCGGGAAAGGGAACTAGAATGAGCACCAACGAGCAAGTGGAGCAGATCGTCAAGGGCAACGACGTGGTGCTGTTCATGAAGGGCACGCCGATGTTCCCGCAGTGCGGTTTCTCCGCGCGGGCCACCGCCATCCTCCAGCAGTGCGGCGTGAAGTTTCACCACGTCAACGTGTTGGCCGACGGCGAGATCCGCGAGGGCGTCAAGGCCTACAGCAACTGGCCCACCATCCCCCAGCTCTTCGTGCGCGGCGAGTTCGTGGGCGGCTCCGACATCATGATGGAGATGTTCCAGAACGGGGAGTTGCAGAAGAAGTTGGTCGGCGAGCAGCCCTAGCGGCGCCGGAGGCCGAGGAGGGGCAGTACCAGTAGCCAAGCGGCCCCGCGGCTGCCGCAGTCGCAGCCCTCGCCAGCGGGTGCCTCGGGGCAGTCCTCGTCGACCCGGAGATCGCAGTCGTTGTCGACGCCGTCGCAGGCCTCGTCGCGACCGGGGTACACCTCGGCGTCGTTGTCGTCGCAGTCGCCGTCGGCCAGGCTGAAACGGTCGCCATCGTCGTCTTGCTCCGGGTCGGTCGCGGTGTCGGCACCCGAGTCGGCGAGAGCGACGGCGAGCCAGGCGAGGCGGAGCCACATGGGCGCGCCTTATACTCTACGCCGATGGTGATCATCCCCGCCCGCGACGAGGCCCCGCGGATCGGCGCGGTGGTCGAAGGGGCGCGGCGGTCGCTCCCGGGCGTGACGGTCGTCGTGGTGGAGAACGGCAGCGCCGACGACACCGGCGCGGAGGCCGAGCGCGCCGGCGCCACCGTGATCCGCTCAGGCGTGGGCTACGCCGTCGCCACCCGCGCGGGGTTCGTCTACGCGCGCGACCACGGCGCCGACTGGGTGGTCACGATGGACGGCGACGGTCAGCACCCGGCCGAGGCCTTGCCGGGCATGGTGGCCGCCCTGGCGCACGCCGACGTGGTGGTGGGCAGCCGCTTCATGACCCACCCCGGCTACGCTGTGCCCCCGCTGCGACGGGCCGCCAACGCCGCCCTGGGCGCCTGGACATCGCTCCTGGCCGGGCAGCGGCTCCACGACGTCACCAGCGGGCTGCGCGCGCTGCGCCGCCCCGTCGTGGAGCGATTCGCGGCGGACTACCCCAGCGACGTGGCCGACGGCAACGTGCTGGTGCGGGCGCTGCGCCTGGGGTGGACGGTGACCGAGGTCCCCGTGACCATGCGGGAGCGCGCCGGGGGCGTGTCGCAACACCGGGGCACCCGGGGGGCGTGGTTCGCACTACGGATGGCCGCCTACGCCGTGCAGGAGCGGCTGGCCGCCAACTAGCGCCGGGCCAGCATGAAGTAGTGTTCCTCCGGCTTGCCGTGGCGGAACACCTTGCCCACTGTCAAGCCCGGCACGACGCCGCGCACCCGGTCGATCATGTTGCCGTACACCAGCTTCGAGATCCCTTGGTCGTTCGGCACCAGCGCGGGCAGCGGGGAC
>CAYHRZ010000104.1:0-12561 GCA_964359125.1 uncultured Klebsiella sp.
GAGCCGGCCGAGAACGTGCTCTTCTTCCTCTACCAGGACAACTGGTATATCCACACCTACAACTACGCGGACCGTCAGTACGTCGATGGCGACGAGGACGACGCCACCTTCAAGATGCCGTGGGTGTTCGAGGAAGGCGGCAGCTACTACTACTACGCCCAACTCTACGTGCGGTAGCGCTCAGTCCCGCCTGTCCACCGGCACCAGTTGCCCAAGCTCACGCAGCGGGCTCAACCGCACACCCGCCCAGTCGGCCTCCGCCCGGGCCAACCCGGCGGCGTCGCCCAGCGCCCGCGCGAGGTACCAGCGCGAGGCGACCACGTCCTCGTCGATCGCGTCGACGTGGGGTGCCAGCAGTTCACTGGCTTCGTCCAGCCGCCCCTGGTCCACCCGCACCCGCACGCGGAGAACGTCAGCCTCGAAGCCCACCAGCTTGGTACGGTAGGGCCGCTCGTACTCGAGGTCGGCGGTGTCGGTGTAGCCGAGCCGCCGGTTGGTCTCGGAGAGCAACAGCCGCGCCTCCAGGCCCCGGTCGAGCTTGAAGACCCTGGTGATCTCCCGCAGCGCCTGGGCGGGATCGTCGAGGTCCAGCCAGGAGTAGGCCCGCAGGCGCATCAACTCGTCCACCGGCCGCCCTTCGCGCTCCCACACCGCGACGATGGCGTCGAAGTCGTCCAGCCGGCCCTCCCGCAGCGCGATCGCCGCCTCGGCGAACAGGGAGCTGTCTTTCTTGCTGTCGATCACCAGGAGGCGATCCACCACCTCGGCGGCGCCCGCGAGGTCACCCGCCTGGTGCAAGTCCAGCGCGAGGGCGTTGAGCGCCTTGAGGTTGCCGGGGTTCCGCTGCAGCGCCAGCATGTCGAAGTGCAGGGCGTCGTCCACGAAACCCAGCCGGGCTGAGCAGCGCGAGGCCATCAGCGCGGCAGTCGTCTTGAACGGCCGCGTGTGGGTGTAGGGCCAGAACTTCTCCAGCGCGTCCTCGCAACGCCCGAGGCGAGCCTGGGCCATGGCCCAGCCCACCCAACCCGCCACCGAGTCGGGGTCGGCTTGCACGCGCTTCTTGAACTGGCCCGCCGCCGCCCGCGTGCGCCCGGCGTCGAGGAGCATGTCGCCCACGGGGGCACCGCCCCGCTTGCGCCCCGCCTTAGCCGCCTTGCCCTCGGGACCGTCCGCAGCGAGGGCGAGACCCGAGAACAAGAGGCCGAGGAGGAGGAGGCGCATCACGGCGCGCTCCTCGGGGCGGGGCTCGCGACGGTGTTGGCACCCGGCGACGGCGCGGCAGGCGTGCCCGCCGCGGCCTCGGGCGGCGGCGCGGCGGCCCGGGCGGCATCGACCCGCGCCTGGTTGAGTGACTGGGCCCGCGCCCACGCCGACTGCCCCTCCTCGCGCTTCCCTTCCTTCGCCAGCAAGTTGGCGTGGAGCAGCACGAGGTCGGCGTCGTCGGGCCACCGGGCGAGGGCGGGATCCAGCGTCCGGCGCGCGCCGGCGTAGTCGGCGAGGTTGAACTGGCACTGGGCCAAGTCGAGGTGCGCCAGCGGGTCGCCCGCTTGCGCGCGGGCGAGGAATCGCTGGTGCTCGAGTTGGCTGAGGTAGTCGCCATCCTCGGCGTACACCCGGGCCAGGGACCGCCGGGCTTGCACGCTCCCTGGGAAGTCGCGGACCTCCTCGAGCAGCAGCTTGATGCCGTCGGCACGGGCCCCGGCGGCGATAGCCAGCGCCGCCAACCGCACGCGCGCCCCGAGCCGGGGGTTCGGACCCGACACCGCCACGCGCAAGAACTGCTCCGCCTTGGCGTACTCCCGCTTCGTCAGCCAATAGCGCCCCATGACGGCGGCGAGCCCGTAGTTCCGCGGGTCCTCGGACATCCACAGGCTGCCGCGCTCGAGCGCGTCGGCCTCGCGACCGACCCGGAACATCGCGTCGACCACGATTTCGCGCGTGGCGTCGTCGGCGCTGCCGAGCGTGAGCGCCTTCTCCCCGTGGGCCAGCGCCGCGGCGAAGTCGGCGTCCATGGCGGCCGCCACGGCGAGTTGGCCCCACACCCGGGGCTCCGACGGGAACAGCGCTGCCGTCTCGAGGTCGAAGCGGTCGGAGTCGCCCTTGAGTCCCATGCGCTTGAGCATCGTCGATTTCCGGCGACGGAGCTCGAACGCATCCGGCTTCAGGGCGAGCAGGTCGTCGAGCTTGGCGAGGGTCTCGGCCGGATCCGCCCGCCGGTTGGGACGGTCGAGCGCCAGCGCGCCCCGGAGAAACTCGGCGTAGGTCTTGGGATCGGGCAACGTGGCGGGGTCCACCGTGTTGGCCGGGGCCGAGACGTAGCCGAGGGCCTCCAACGCCGCGAGCGTGTCGGCGTCGGCGTCCGTGCCACCCGTACCGGGCGGCCTGGCGCCCAGGCCGTCGAGGACCGCGCGCAGCCTGGTCACCTCGTCGGGTCGCTGGTCGGCGAGGTTGGTGGTTGCACCGGGATCGGCCACGAAGTCGTATAGTTCGGGCTGGGGGGTCGCGACCAGCAACAGGTTGCCGTCGGCCACCACCCGGTGCGGGGCCAGGCCGAACCGGTCGGACATCTGGTACGACTCCGCGTAGGGCACCGCTCCAGCGCGGGGATGTGCGCCGCCGTCGGTGCCCGGCATGGGGGGCAGGCCCGCCAGCGCCAACAGCGTGGGGGCGAAGTTGACGGCGGAGACGGGCTTGGTGACCACCTCGGGCTTCACGCCATGCCCCCACACGATCCACGGGACGTGCTGTGTGGACGGGTACGCGTACACGCCGTGGGTGAGTTCGTGGTGCTCACCCAACGACTCGCCGTGGTCCGCCACCAGCGAGATGATCGCCGCTCGCGACGCGAAGGCGTCGGTCACCCGGCCAACCAGGTCGTCGACCCAGGCGATCTCCGCGTCGTAGGGTCGATTGTCGTCGGTTTGTTGGTAAGCCGCAGGCGCCTGGTAGGGGAAGTGGGCATCGTAGAGGTGCACCCACAAGAACACTGGCTTTTCCCTGTCGATCATCGACAACCAGGCCAGGGCGTCGTCGACCACCTTCTCGCCGCTCCGCTCGGTGTGCCAGTAGTTCTTGTCGCGGCCGCCCTCCTCCTCGGACTCGGGCATCTCGTCGAAGTAGGCGTCGAAACCCTGGGCGAATCCCCACTGTCGCGTCGTCACGAACGCGCCGACGCTCGCGCCCGTGGCGTAGCCCTGGGCCTTGAACTGCTCGGCTAGGGTGAGGTAGCCGTCGGCGAGCACGTTGTCGCCGTTGCTGCGGATCCCGTGGTGGAACGGGTACAAGCCCGTGAACAAAGACGCGTGGGCAGGGATGGTGAGCGGCAGCACGCTGAACGCCTGCTCGAACCGCAGGCCCTCGCGGGCAAGGCGATCCATGGTGTCCGTGCGGGCGTTGGCGTAGCCGTAGGCGCCGATCCGGTCGGCCCGCAGCGTGTCGAGGGTCACCACCACCACGTCGGGGCGAGTTGGGGCCTTCGGCTCGGGCGCCGGTGCGTCGGCGACGGTGCAGGCCAGGCCCAGGAGAAGGATCACGCGGTGCTCGGAGCGGCGGCACCCTACCCCTCCCCCTGGCCGGTCGCAACGCGCGGCAGGTCAGGCTTTGTCGCTCCGGGTCCGCCGCGTGCGCGGGGGTCCAGCGTGATAGCCCCGCGGCGTGCTGGTCCTCGCTTCGCTCGCGCTCGCGGCCCCTCCCCTGCCGATGTTGCAGTCCGAAGGAAGCGCAGTCGCTGTCGGCGCCGTGGCGCGGGTCGACAGCGATGCCCTGGTGGACCCGGGCTGCGGCGGACCCGCCTGCGAGGCCCTACGCGACCGGAGCAACCTCGGTGCGTTCGCACAGGGACAACTCTACCCCTGGCTCGGCGGCTACGCCGTCGTGAGCGCGGAGCACAGCGTCACGGAGGCGGCTTACTACGCCGACGACGGTATCGCCCTCGATGGCGGCCTGGTCAGCGCCCTGTTCCCCGCCCGTCCGAACGGTGCGCTGGTCTGGGTCCACGGCACCCTGGCGGGTGCGGGCCAGGCCGGCGCGACGCGTTCCGCCCGGGCGCAGTTGGAGGCCGGCGGGGCCTGGCGCACGGGCGATCCCGGCGGGGGGCTCTTCGGCTACCTCGGGGGCAACGTGCTCATCCTGGGCAACGACGAAATCAACATCCTGGGCGGGGAGGTAGAGATCCCGCTTGCGCCGGCGCTCCCGGCCGAAGTGGTGGGCGGCGTGGTCGTCACCAGCGAGCCGCTGGGCTCGTTCAACTCAAGGTCGCGACTGTTTCTTGCTGTGGATGGCCGGGTCGGCGCCCGGAGTGGCGTGGGGCTGGCGCTGGGTCTGTCGCTCTAGCGGCCTCAGGGAAGCGGGAGTTCAGCCCGGGCCACCCAACCGGCGTCGCCGGTGGCCAAGCCCCCCCAGGAGCGGTTGGCCTGGTCGATGTTCTCCGCGGAGTCGAGCACGAAAAGTGTCTGCTCGTCGGGCGCTGTCCACTCCACCCACCCCGAGGTGGGCACCATGGCGTTCGACGGCGCCCACTCCAGGGCCTTGTCGGGCGGCAGGCCGTCGAAGCTCACCGTCGCGGTGAGGTCGTCGCGGGTGTAATGGCCCTCGCCTGAGATGAGCACCCGGCCGGCGTAGGAGTCGTCGGCATCGGCGCGACACAGCGTCACGTCGAGGTCCGCCGTGAAGGCCATTGCGTCGCCCGACACGCTGACCCGCGCCTGTTCCCGGGTCTCGCTCAGCACGATCGACAGACTCCCGCTCACCTGTTCCTCGGAGGGGAGCCCCAACGTGACCATCCCGAAACTCCACGTCTTCTCACCGCTCGCCTCGTCGAGCGTGATGTCGGCCGTGGTCAGCCCGAGGGCCCGCGCGGCCTGCCCCTTCCAGAGGTAGCCCTCCACGCTGTCGAGCGCGCACGGCTCCGCCACCACCGCCGCCGTCGACACGAAAAACCCGACGGCCGGGGCAGCCTCCGCAGCGGCGTCGGCCGCCAACGCCTCGGATACGCGATCCAGTGGCGGCGGCGCGTCGCAAGCAAGAATGTACAAGATCACGTGGACTCCCCCGTAAGCGCCAGCAGCCCCGCCTCGTCGATCACCGGCACGCCCAACTCCTGCGCCCGCTCGAGCTTGCTGCCCGCTTCGGCGCCTGCCACGACATAGTCGGTTTTCTTCGAAACGCTACCCGCGACCTTCCCCCCGGCGGCCTCGATGCGCGCCTTCGCCTGGTCGCGACTGAGCGAGGGGAGTGTGCCGGTTAAAACCAACGTTTTGCCGGAGAGCACAGTCGTCGCCGGGCCGGCGGGGGGCACGAACTGCACGCCCCGCTCCCGGAGACGCGCAATCTCGTCTCGGCTGCGGGGGTCGCCCATGAAGGCCTGGATGACGATCGCCGTGGGTTCGGCGATGCCCGGCACCGCGTCGAGGGCCTCCACCGTGGCCTCCAGGATCCGGTCGATACTGGCGAAGTGGCGGGCCAAGTCCTTGGCGGTGGCCTCACCCACACAGGGCACGCCGAGCGCGAGCAGGCACCGCTCGAGCGGTCGCGACCGAGAAGCGTCGATCGCGTCCAGGAGGTTCTGCGCGGAAATCTCGGCCATCCGGTCGAGCGCGACCAACTCCGCCTTCCGCTCGTGCAACCCGTACAGGTCCGAAGGGCGTTGCACGAGGCCCGCCGCCAACAGCTGCTCGAGGATCTTCTCGCCCAGGCCCTCGATGTCCATGGCGAGTCGGGAGGCGAAGTGCCGCAGCGCGCCCAGCCGTTGCGCAGGGCACCCCAGGGCGTCGGGACAGCGCACGAGAACCATGTCGGGCCGCTCGGGATCCGCAAGCTCCCGCACCAGCGGGTGCCCGCACTCCGGGCAGACCTGAGGGTAGGCCACCGGCTCCAGGGCGTCGCGACCTGCCGACGGCAGCGCCCGCACCACCTCCGGGATCACGTCGCCCGCGCGCTGGACCTCGACGGTGTCGCCCAAGCGAAGGCCGAGCACCCGCACCAACTGGTGTTCGTTGTGGAGCGAGGCATTCCGGACGGTGACGCCCCCCACGCGGACCGGCTCGAGCTGCGCGACCGGGGTGATCGCCCCCGTCCGGCCGACGCTGAACAGCACCCCGTTGAGGCGCGTGTTGACCTTGGCGGGCGGGTACTTGAAGGCGATCGCCCACCGGGGCGAACGGGTGACGAACCCCAGCGCGTCCTGGAGGCCCAGGTCGTTCACCTTCACCACGATCCCGTCGATCTCGTAGGGGAGGTTGGCGCGTGCCGATTCCAACTCGTTCACCGCCGCGATCACCTCGTCGATGCCCGAGCACGCCCGGTTCAAGGGGTTCACCGGCAGGCCCATCTCCGCGAAGCGGGCGAGGGCCTCCGCGTGGGTGGCCGCGCCGGGCACCCGCTCGCCCGCGCTGTGCGCGAAGAAGAGCAGGGGCCGCCCACGCACCTGCTCGGGGTCGAGTTGCCGCATCGTGCCCGCCGCCGAGTTTCGTGGGTTCTCAAAGCGCTTCTCGCCCCGTGCCTCGCGCTCGTTGTTCATGCGTTCGAAGCCGGCCAGGTCGAAGAGCACCTCGCCCCGCACGGCCAGCCGCCCAGGCGGGGCGCCGCGCAGTCGGCGGGGGATGCTCTCGATCATGCGCAGGTTGTGGGTGACGTCTTCGCCGGTGTCGCCATCGCCGCGAGTGCCGCCGGACTCGAAGATGCCGTCGACGTACACCAGTTCCATGGCCAGACCGTCGAGTTTTGGCTCGACGACGTAGGCGATCACCTCCGGCGCGTCGGTCCCGAGTTGTCGACGGAGCCCGCCCAGCCGCTCAGGCTTCCCGCGCTCCCACTCCAGGAGGTCCTCGAAGGCGCCACCCCAGGCGCTCTGCCCTTCCTCCCTTCGGTAACCATTCTGCAAGGAGAGCATCGGCACCTCGTGCCGGAACGGCTTGAGCTCCGCGACCGGCGCCGCACCCACCCGCCGGGTTGGGCTCCCGGGGACGATGAGCTCGGGATGATCCGCCTCCAAGGCCTCCAGTTCACGGAAAAGCTGGTCGTACTCCCAGTCGGGAATCTCGGGGGCGTTCTGCTCGTGGTACAGGCGGTTGTGGCGATTGAGCGCCTCGACGAGCTCGGCGACGCGGGTAGCAGGGCTGGCCATGCAGCCCGCGGCCTATCTCAAAATGCGGTACGATGCCGGTTCGAGGTCGCCATGGAAACCACCTCCTCAGAACTCGCGGAGCTCCTGACGGAGCTGGAATCCGTCCCCAACGCGGGGGCCTCCCGTCTCCGGGCAGCGGCGGTCGCCAACCGCCTGGCCCAGCGGGGTCGGGACCCCTGGCTGGCCGACGTCGCCGAGGCGCTCGCCGAGGAAGACGTTCCCGGCGCGACGCGCAGTCTACGCGAGGGCCTCCGCGAACAGGCCTTACTCGCGCGGCGGCTGCGACGGGCGATGGCCAGCGACAGCGACCGCGCCGAGCGAGGCGGCAGCGACCTCGTCGACTCCGTGTCGGCGGGCGCCTGATTTTTGCGATAGAAGCCCGCGCATGACCCCCGACCAGATCGTCAGCGAGATGACCCGGCGCTACGTCCCGGGCAAGGTGCCACGGGCGCTCACCTACTACCTGAGCATCGGCGAGCACAAGTACACGATGAAACTCTCGGCCAGCGAGTGTGCCATCACGCCCGGCAAGGTGGAGAACGCCGACTGCGTGATCAAGAGCGACCCGGCTGTTTTCGCGCGGCTGGTGATCGAGCGGAAGGCCCCCGGCGCCCTCGACATCGCCCGCGGCCGTTTCAAGACCAGCGACGTGTCGCTGCTCGCGTTGTTGCAGGACTGTTTCCGCTAGCCCGCCGGGATAGCGGCGCTCCCCTCACCTCGCCGCCACCCCTCCTCCCCGCCTCCCTCATGCCCACCCCCGACCCCGCCACGTTGCGCAACCTCTCGCTGGCGGATCTCGTCAGCACCGCGCGATCCGCCGGCGTGGAAAACGCCAACAGCTTGCGTCGGCAGGAGCTGATCGCCGCCGTCCTGCGCAGCGGCAATAGCGCCGGCACCAGCGACGGTGAGGGCGTGCTCGAGATCCTGCCCGACGGTTTTGGCTTCCTGCGAGCCGCCGAGTACGGCTACCTGCCCGGCGCCGACGACATCTACGTCTCGCCCTCCCAGATCCGTCGCTTCAACCTGAGAACGGGCGACCTCGTCCGTGGGCAGGTGCGCGCCCCGAAGGACAACGAACGCTACTTCGCGGTCATCAAGGTGGAGGCGATCAACGGCGCCGACCCCGAGCACACGCGCGACAAGGTGTTCTTCGACAACCTCACCGCCGTGCACCCTCGGCGACGCCTCGTGCTGGGCGCCGGGAGCAGTGGGGCCGACCCCGTCCGCGAGATCGACACGCACGCCCCCATCGGCTTCGGGCAGCGCTCCTTCGTGCGCGCGCACGGCCGTGCTGGCGTGGCCACGCTGCTGCACGCCGTGGCCGGCGGCCTCCAACGCAACCACCCGGCGGCCACCCTCTTCACGCTGCTCGTCGCGGAGCGCCCGGAAGACGTCACCGAGGCGCACCGGATCCTCCCGGGCGACGTGGCGGCGACCACCTTCGACGAGGTGGAAGCCCGACACTTGCAGGTTGCGGAGATGGTGATCGAGCGGGCGAAGCGCTGTGCGGAGGCTCGGCGCGACGCCGTCGTGCTTTTCGACTCCGTCAGCCGCCTGGTGCGCGCCGCCGCCGGGGCCGTGCCCGCCAGCGGCCGGCTGGTGGCCGGCGTCGATGCCGCCATCATCCACCGCGTGCGCCGGCTGCTCGCGGCGGGGAGGTCGCTCGAGGAGGGCGGCAGCGTCACCCTGCTGGCCGTGATCGACAGCGACGACCCGGTGTCGGTCGAGTTCGCGGGCATCGAGAACCACCGGCTCGTGCTCCTGCCCAACGGGGAGCTGGACCCCGACGCTTCCCGCTGCGACCGCCGGGAACTGCTCGATAGCCCGCGGCAGGCGGCGGCGCCGACGAGCGCCGGACCGGGCACGCCGGCGGCCGAGGCGGCGGCCGCCGGGACACCCAAGGCACCCGCCACCGCTTGACAGCGGCACGCCGACGGGTGAGAACGCGCGCTTCCGACCCGAGAGCGCCATGAAGTCCGAGATCCACCCCACGCTCAACCCCGTCCTCTTCGTCGACTCCGGTGCCGGCGTCGAGTTCGCCACCCGGTCCACGCTCACCAGCAAGCAGACGAAGGTGATCGACGGCGTGGAGCACTTCGTCGTCTTCGTCGACATCAGCTCCGCTTCGCACCCCTTCTACACCGGCAAGCAGCGCGCCCTGACGGTCGCGGGCCGCGTCGAGAAGTTCAACAAGAAATACAACATCAGCCAGTAGTCGCCGCGCCCCGGCGACGCGGGCAAACCGAAGGCACACCCGTGTTTCGACGCGAGGAGTTCGAAGCCCGGCTCGACGAGCTCGACCGGCAGTTGATGGATCCGTCCATCGCCAGCCAGCGGGATCGTTTCCGTGTGCTGAGCCGTGAGCACGCGCAGGTGTCGCGCATGGTGGAACTGGCGCGCGAAACCGACCGCCTGGAGGGGGAGCGCGCCGCCCTCAAGGAGATGCTCGCCGACCCCGAGATGCGGGAGATGGCGGAGGCCGAGAAGGCGGAGATCGACGCCCGGATCCCGGCGCTGGAGCACGAACTCCGGCTGATGATGTTGCCCCGCGACCCCTACGAGGGCCGACCGCTGCTCCTCGAGATTCGCGCCGGCACCGGCGGCGACGAGGCCGGGCTCTTCGCGGCGGACCTGTTCCGCATGTACGCCCGCTACGCGGACCGCCAGGGCTGGCGCCTGGAAATCCTCAGCTCGAGCGAGAGCTACGTCGGCACCACCCAGGGCTACAAGGAAATCATCGCCCAGCTCACGGGCGAGAACGCCTACCGGATGCTGAAGTACGAGGCGGGTGTGCACCGGGTGCAGCGCGTGCCGCTCACCGAGGCGCAGGGCCGTGTTCACACCAGCACCGCGACGGTCGCCATCCTGCCGGAGCCCGAGGAAGTGGAGATCCACATCCACGAGAAGGACCTGCGCATCGACGTTTTCCGTGCCGGGGGTCCCGGCGGGCAGTCGGTGAACACCACCGACTCCGCCGTGCGCATCACCCACCTCCCGTCGGGCCTGGTCGTGCAGTGTCAGGACGAGAAGTCCCAGACGAAGAACAAGAGCAAGGCGATGAAGGTGCTCTCCGCGCGGCTGCTCGAGAAGGAGCGGAACGAACGCGACGCGGCCGAGGCGGCGGACCGGCGCTCGCAGGTCGGGTCGGGGGAGCGCGCGGAGAAGATCCGCACCTACAACTACCCGCAGAACCGGATCACCGACCACCGCGTGGTCGACGAGGCCGGCAGCACGCTGTCGCTCTACAAGCTCGACAGCATCGTCACCGGTGAGCTCGACGAGTTGTTGGGCGCGGTGATCGGCTACTTCCAGGCAGAGGCGCTGCGGCAGGCCGAGAGCCGTTAGGCCGGTGAAGACCGTCGTCGAGGTGCTTACCGCGACCGCGGCGTTCTTCCGCGAACGGGGCATTCCTTCACCCCGGATGGAGGCCGAGCTGGTTCTCGGCCACGCCCTGGGCATCGACCGGGTGGCGGTGTACCTGCAGTTCGATCGCCCCCTCGCCGACGCCGAGCTAGCGCCGATCCGCGAGATGGTCCGACGCCGGGGGCAGCGCGAGCCGCTGGCGACGGTGCTGGGCGAAAAGGAGTTCTACGGGCGGGCGTTTTCGGTGACGAGTGGGGTCCTGGTGCCCAGGCCCGACACCGAGACGCTGGTGGAGGCGATGTTGCCGCTCATCGGCGACGAGCCCACCTTCGTGACCGACGTGGGCTGCGGCACCGGGATCATCGGCATCACCCTGTGCCTGGAGCGACCGGGGGTGCGATGCTTTTCGGTGGATCCCGCCCACGCCGCGCTGGCCTGCACGCGGGCGAACGTCGAGCGGCACGGCCTGAAAGAACGGGTCGCGGTCTTGCGGGGCGAATTCTTGCGGCCGGTGCCGACGACGAGGACGGTCGACTGGGTGGTTGCGAATCCACCGTATATTCCAAGTCGCGACATCGAAGGACTGCAGCCCGAGGTTCGCCTACACGAGCCTCGGCTCGCTCTCGACGGCGGCCCCGATGGCCTCGACGTGTACCGGGCCCTCGTGCCCATGGCGGCCTCACGCGCGACCCGGGGCCTGGCCTTGGAGGTGGGCGCCGGGCAGGCGGCCGCCGTCGGGGCGATGGTGGAGGCGACCGGCCTGAGGGTGGCCGTCCACCGGGACCTCGGCGGCGTGGAGCGCGTCGTGCTGGGAACCCGCGAGGGCTGAGTTACGGGTGCGCGTGGCCTTCCTCCTCGCTTGTGCCGCTGGGACGACGCTGGGCGACGTCGATGTCACGGAGGCCACGCTGGCCGACGTCACCCTCTTTCACGTGGGCGCGGTGCTCGGGCTCGAGAGCGGCGGCGCGACGCTCCGGGTCCAGACCACCGACGGCGAGGACCTCGAGGTGCCGGTGGCGCTATCAGGACCACGGCTCGGACTCATGGCGGACGTCGCGTTCGGGTGGGGCATGGTCGACGTGCCCCTGGTGTGGTTCGGCGACGACTACGGACCGGGCGGCCCCGTCGCCGGTACGGAGCTTTTGGGTACCTACCGCGGGCTCGAGTACAGCGCCGTCGCCGGGGTGGGCGTGCACTATGGCTCACTCTACAACGACGCCGGCGTGTGGATGGCGATGAACACCCTGGAGGTGGGGGCGGCGGGTTCGGTGAATTACGTTTGGCTCACGGTCGCCGAGCAAAACGAGGGTTTGCCCTGAGGCAACCCCGCGGCCGGCTCCCGCGCCCTGGTCGCGCGACTACGCCAGCCGGCCGGGTGGCAGCCTAGCTTCGCGCCCTGGCGAGCGGGGCGCCATCTCGGTCGCGACACACCGAGCGACACCCAAGCCCCCCAAGACACGACAGCGCCCCAACCTAAGCCGCGGAAAACATGACAAGTACCCCGGGAACCGGCCCCGGTCGTCGACAGCACCGAAAAAACCCGGCGTTTGCCCGTAGGGCGCCCACCGCGGAGCGCGCGGCCGGCGACGAGTTGTCCGATTTCGTGCGGCTTAGGGTTCCCCTGTGTCCGATTTTCGCCGGCTTGGGGTCCGAACTTGCGGCGACGATCGCCGCGGTCCGCGCAACCTGAGTGGCATCGGGGCACAGGGCACACCTGTGACTCACGGCGGGCCCCCCCCAAACGGGAGTCGGTTACCCGCCCCGCAGCGCCCCGCCGCCGACGGCTCCGCGCCTTTGCGCCTCCGCGTGAACTCGTCCCCGGCCGCCGGGCGCTCGCCGCTATCGGCTACTTCTGACGCCGCCGTCCCCCTCCTTTCCTGCCTTCCTGCCTTCCTCAGCGTCCCGCTCAGGCACGGCCACGCCCCCGCCGCCCTTCGCGACCCACGTGGGTCATCGTCGCGCCCGCGCCCCGCCGCCGACGGCTCCGCGCCTTTGCGCCTGCGCGTGAGCTCGTCCCCGGCCGCGGGGCGCTCGCCGCCACGAACCCACCGCCGCCGTCCCCCTCCTCTCCTGCA